>JBLMZU010000122.1:0-5810 GCA_050258995.1 Bacteroidota bacterium | reverse complement strand
ACGTTTCTTGACCTTGCCCGATCCACATCCCGGACAGCGGACACCGTCCGGCCAGCGCAGTTCTCGAACCACCGCATAGCATTTTGCGTCATCTATCAGGTGTTGGAGGTTGATCATGCCGCTATCTTATCAGATCCCCTCCACCTCCTTGAAACCCGTTAAGAGCCTTCATTTTTAGTTGACAAAAACTGTCTTTGGGATAAAATACAGTCCGCTGGAAAAAAAGCCGGAGTGGCGGAATTGGCAGACGCGCTACGTTCAGGGCGTAGTGAGGGTTCCCTCATGTGGGTTCAAGTCCCACCTTCGGCATACAGAAGACTCGCTGCAAGGCGGGTTTTTTGTTTAAGATCCAGCTCTATTCACAGCTCGTGGACCTCCCAAGGTTTGCGTGAATCCATCTTGATGGATTGTTTTCTTCACAAAGATCATTAAGTTTTTTAATTTCCTCTTTGAACTTCGTGTTTTTAGTCGTAAAGTTGTCTGGGGAACTCGGTTAATTTCAACTGAATGGGGCAGTAGCAGGAGAAGTTGGGTGGTATAATTAATAGAGTAAAAAAGCCATGTCCTTCATTAGTTAAGACGCGGAGTCACAGAACCTCAGTCCTTCGTGTCTTTTTTATGCCAAAACCCCTTAAAAGAGAAATAAATGGTAGACGAAACCCCTGAAATTACCCCCAACGGTCAATTTGGAAACGTCCAGCAGGTGGACATCGACACACAGATGCGGGATGCCTATCTGGATTACGCCATGAGCGTCATTGTGGCGCGTGCCCTCCCGGATGCCCGGGATGGCTTGAAGCCTGTCCACCGGCGCATCCTGTTTGCGATGCACGAGCTGGGTATTCGCTCCAATACTCCCTATAAGAAATCAGCCCGTATTGTGGGCGAAGTGCTGGGTAAATTCCATCCCCACGGTGACTCAGCCGTCTATGAGACCATGGCACGCATGGCGCAGGATTTCTCGATGCGCTACATGCTCGTGGATGGACAGGGCAACTTTGGTTCGGTGGATGGCGACGCGCCCGCCGCCATGCGTTATACGGAGGCCCGCCTGCACAAGCTGGCTGAGGAAATGCTGGCAGACATCGATAAGAATACGGTGGAGTTCGGTCCCAATTTCGATGAATCGCTGGAAGAGCCACTGGTCCTGCCCTCGCGCGTGCCCAATATGCTGCTTAATGGCACTTCCGGTATTGCAGTGGGGATGGCGACCAATATTCCACCGCACAATCTGCGTGAGCTGACCCAGGCCATTATCTTCCTGATCGATAATTACGAAACGATGGACGATATCCCGCTTTCGGAGCTGATGAAGTGTATCCCGGGACCGGATTTCCCCACCGGCGGCATTATCGTCGGCCGTGAAGGGATCGAGTCCGCTTACGGCACCGGCAGGGGACGCCTGGTCGTGCGCGGCATGGCGCACATCGAAGAAGGGAGGAGCGGGCGTCACGAGATCATCATTACTGAAATTCCCTACCAGGTCAACAAGTCCACTTTGATCGAGCGTATTGCCGAGCTGGTGCGCGAAGAAAAGATCGACCAGATCTCGGACCTGCGGGACGAATCTGACCAGCGCGGCATGAGCATCGTGATCGAGCTCAAGCGCGGGGCCCAGCCGAAGAAGGTTTTGAACCAGCTTTATAAATATACGGCCCTGCAGACCACTTTTGGCGTGCAAATCCTGGCACTGGTGGACGGCGAGCCTCGCACCCTGCCCCTCAAGCGGTCGCTGCAGATCTTCATCGAGCACCGCCAGGAAGTGATCGTCCGGCGCACGAACTTTGACCTGGCCAAGGCCCGTGCCCGCCAGCACATCCTGGATGGCTACCTGATTGCCCTCAACAACCTGGACGCAGTGATCAAGACCATCCGTGAATCGGAGGACGCTGACACCGCCAAGTCAAATCTGGTTAGTCGCTTCAAACTGAGCGAGATCCAGGCGCAGGCCATCCTGGACATGCAGCTCCGCAGGCTGGCCGCCCTCGAGCGCTGGAAGATCGAGGAGGAGCACAAACAGGTGGCCGAACAGATCGCCTATCTGGAAGACCTGCTGGCCAATCCCAGGAAGATCCTGGCCCTGATCCAGGACGATATGCGCGACCTGGCAGAGAAATACGGGGACGATCGCCGCACGCGCATTGCCGCAGATGCCACCGAAGAGCTGAGCGAAGCAGACCTCGTCCAGGATGAGGCGGTATTGATCAGCCTCACCGAACGCGGCTACGTCAAGCGGGTGGCAGCCTCCGCGTTCCGTAATCAAAGCCGGGGCGGGCGCGGCGTGATGGGCCATATCACGAAGGACGAAGATACCGTCGTCTCTCTCATCCCTGCCCGCAGCCTGGATACGATGCTCTTCTTCTCGGACCGCGGCAAAGTCTACAGCGAAAAGGTCTACCAGATCCCCGATTCGGACCGTGCCACCAAGGGCATTCCCCTGGTCAATGTGCTGGCCCTGGATGCCGGCGAGCGGGTGACTGCTGCCATCGCCGTCTCGGATTTTTCGGCCCATGGATATTGTGTTCTTTCCACGTCGCATGGCAAGGTCAAGCGCGTGGTTATGGAGGAGTTTGCCTCCGTCCGCCCCTCAGGTTTGATCGCCATCACTCTGGACGAGGGTGACCACCTCGGCTGGGCGCGCCTGACATCCGGCAATAACGAGGTGATCTTTGTCACCGAAAAGGGACAGGCCCTGCGCTTTAACGAGAATAAGATCCGCTCCATGGGACGGCAGGCAGCCGGTGTCCAGGCGATCCGCCTGGATGATGACGACCTGGTCACCAGCATGGATGTGGTCGAGCCGGATGGCTCCCTGATGGTCATTACGACTGGTGGATATGGCAAGCAAACCCCGCTGACCGCTTATCCTGCCAAAGGACGCGCCACTGGCGGCGTCTCGACGATCGACCAGAAGGCGCTGGGCGAGATCGGCAAGATCATTGCCGCCCGGGTCGTCCAGAAGGCGGACGATCTGACCATCATCACCTCGAATGGCCTTGCCATTCGCATCAAGAACAAGGATGTCAAGCAGGCCGGCCGCTCCACGAAGGGTGTCCATCTCATCAAGCCGCAGTCGGGTGACAGCGTGGCTTCCGTGGCGCGCATCTCTGCACAGGATTTGAAAATGGCCGGCGCGGAGGCGGAACCGGAAGAAAAGACCGACCCCCAGCCGCAGTTGATCTAAGAGCTTGTTAAATAAAAACAAGGACGGGTTGAAAGACCCGTCCTTGTTTATTTTTGGGGTGCGATATCCTAGAAAAGTCCCATCCTGCCTGTCACGAGCAGGGCCAGTACTCCCATCACGCACACTGTGATCATCAGCATGAATGCGAGCAAAAATCTCTGCTGGGCGGTCATCCCCAGGATACGGGCCTCGCGTCTGCGCCGCTTTGGGGCAGCAACGGCGACGGGCTGGGCCTGCGCCACCGGTTCCGGATACAGGTCGTTTTGTTCATCTTCGTAGAACGATGAATCGTCGCGTAGGTTATCGAACATATTGTTTTACCTCAACTCGAAAGTATATCATGCGAGCGGGCGCAGGCGAACATCCCCAAAGCGTACTGTCACTGATTCGCCATGCTCTTTGCGCAGCTTTAAACTGCCATCCGAGTCCAGGCCGCTGATCTGACCGGATACGGGAGGTATCTTTTGGGACTCCACCTGTACGGTTTCACCGCGCATCGCCAGCAGGCTTTCCCACCGGTTGATAAATTCATCACTCCCCAGCCCGGGTCGCAATTCGATCAGGGAGGCAAGGATGTCATGTACAAGCTCTGTCCGGTCGGAGACCTGCGCCAGTTCCTCCTCCAGGCTGGTTGCCGGGAAGTGGAGTGTGTCGGCCGGCGGGACGGAGCCCTTCGAGACATTGACCCCGATTCCAATAACCACACAATCGACGTCTTCACCTGACCAGACTGCCTCCTCCAGGATCCCGCACACCTTGCGGCCGTGGATGAGGATGTCATTGGGCCACTTGATCTGAGCATCCAGCCCACGATCCCTAAGCGGGAGAGCCACAGCCAGTGCAGCCAGGCCGACGATCCGTGTCAGATGCGGTCTTTCCTCGGGCGTGGGTCGCAGGACAATGCTGAAGGCCAGGGCCGTGCCTTTTGGGGTGATCCATTTCCGGTCCAGGCGGCCGCGCCCGGCGGTCTGCTCGTCGGCGATGATCACTGACAGGTCCGGCGTGTCGGTGGCTGCCCATGCCAGGGCTTCATCATTGGTCGATCCGATGGTCTCGAAATAACGGATATCTCCCAGGGGGAACCGGGAAAGGGATTTTTTAAGTTCGTTCAGGTTCATGGAAATTAAATTAAAAACCTAAGGACCATCAAGGCCCTTAGGTTTCATGTCCTATGGTAATACAAACCAGGGATTGATAAATCCACCGTTCTGTCGCACTTCAAAGTGCAGATGGGCACCCTGTGAGTTGCCCGTATTGCCCGCGGCACCGATCCACTGTCCCTTGCTGACGCTCTGGCAAACGCCCACACCAATGTTGCTCAAGTGGGCATAGACCGTGGAATAGCCATTGCCGTGATCGATCTGGATCACATTGCCGTAGCCGTAGTTGTAGCCGCCCTGCGCCATGGTGACCACGCCGCTGTCCGCAGCATACACGGCCTGGCCTTCACCGTCGGCAATGTCGATGCCAAGGTGACCAGACCAGAAATCATTGCCCGACAGGAAGTGATTATCTGCCGGCCAGACAAAGCCGCCGCTGCCCACAGCGCCACCCGGACATGAGCTCTGACTCGTGCCGGATGTCCCGGATTTGCCCTTGGCAACGGTCGGTACCAGCCACTGTACGAACTCACGCGCACCGCCGGGCAGCATCACATACGTTCCGGATTCGATCTTGGGATTGGTCAGATCGATATTGTTGCCTGGATAATCGACAATGGCTTCGACCGTGGTCTTGTATTCGGTCGCCACACTTTCCAGTGTGTCATTTTCCTTCCATTGGTAATAAATGCCATCGGTGGGTGGAATTTTCAGGACCATTCCCGGCGCAAGGCTGTGCGGGTCATCCTTTAAAACGTCATAATTTGCCCACAGCACGGTTTCAGGTTTGATCTTAAATTGCTCGGCGATCGCGAAGACGGAATCCCCTCGTACCACGCGGTACTCCTCCACCTTGTATCTTGGCTTGTCGGCCGGGACATTGGTCTTAAGCTGGATTTCCCGCTCGATGGATCCAAGTCCTTCTCCAGGCGCGCTCAAAACAGGAAGAGGAACTTTCGGCACTTTCTCTTCCGGGCTGGACGTGGAGATGGGTGCCAGAGCGAATGCAGTGGACGCCTGTTTCCACTTGAGCGCGCCGCCAATCATCCCAGCGGCAAGAACGACTGTGACGGCCCAGCTGATGATATTAAAGCGATTCCGCTTGAAGAAGGATGCAAATTTTGCCATTCGATTGTGTGCTGGCTAAAACGGCCGTTCCGGACGGCACTTCAGCATGCGTTATGAGTCCCGGCCCAGATTTTCAAGGAACTCCTGGTTGTTACGGGCCCGGTCGAGCCGGGTGACAATGGCCTCGGTGGCGACAGACTGGTCCATGCCGGCGCCTGCAGGCTGCGGCGAAACCATCTGGATGTACATGCGGCGCATCAGCCAGACACGCTGCAACAGATCGGGTCCAAGCAGCAAATCCTCGCGGCGGGTGGACGAGCGCTCGATATCCACAGCGGGGAAGATGCGGCGCTCCTGCAGCTTGCGGGAGAGCAGCAATTCCATGTTGCCGGTACCTTTGAACTCCTCGTACACCACATCATCGAGACGGGAGCCGGTATCTACCAGGCAGGTGGCGA
>JBLMZU010000121.1:0-3894 GCA_050258995.1 Bacteroidota bacterium | reverse complement strand
GCTCGATCCGTTCCACCTGGCCGGCCTCGTGGAAAAGCGAGATCAGAGCACCCTGCTGGTACGGAAGCTTGACCAGGATGGGGGCGTAGGTCTCGTACAGCTCCTCCTGGATCACTTGCAGGAGGTCGGGGAGGCCGACTCCCTTCAGAGCCGAGATGGTCACTGCTTTGGGGGAGATGGCATTTGCGGCTGCTTTGGCTGCATCCGGATCGCGCAGCTGGTCCACTTTATTCAAGGCGGTCACCACCGGGATGTGGCGGGCGCCGAGCTGGTCGAGCGTGTCCTGCACCGATTGGAACTGGTTCAGGGCGTTGGGATGGGAGATGTCGACCACATGCAACAGCAGGTCGGCTTCGATGATCTCCTCAAGGGTGGCGTGGAAGGCCTCCACCAGCGCGGTGGGCAGCTTCTGGATGAATCCCACGGTATCTGTCAACAGAGCCTGGTAGCCCCCGGGCAGCTCCACGCGGCGGGTGGTGGGATCCAGCGTGGCGAATAACTGGTTGGCCACGTAAACGTCCGCTTTTGCCAGTCGGTTTAAAAGCGTGGACTTTCCTGCATTGGTATAACCGACCAGGGCCACCGTGGGAATGCGTGAGCGCTTCCGCTGGGCACGGTATCTCTGGCGGTGTGCCTCCACTTTTTCCAGCTCTCGCTTGAGGTGGGAAATGCGCTTGCGGATGGCGCGCTTGTCCACTTCCAGCTGGGTTTCGCCGGGACCGCGCAGGCCCACGCCGCCCGTCGAACCGGCGCGTCCACCGCCGCCGCCTGCCTGCCGTTCGAGGTGGGTCCATTGCCCGGTCAGGCGCGGCAGGTAGTATTCGTACTGGGCCAGCTCCACCTGCAGCATGCCTTCGCTGGTGTGGGCGTGCTGGGCGAAGATATCCAGGATGAGCGCCGTGCGGTCCAGGACCTTGACGCTCATTCCCAGGGCTTCCTGTAACTCGCGCTGGTGGCGCGGCGACAGCTCGTCGTCGAAGATGACGACCTGCGAGACCGTCTCCTCCACGAGCATCTTCAGTTCCTCCACCTTCCCGGGGCCGATATAAGTCTTGACGTGCGGACGGTCCAGTTTCTGGGTCATTTCGCCCACGACGTCCAGGCCGGAGGTGTCGGATAACAGCGCCAGCTCTTCGAGGGAATCTTCCAGCGCCAGGAAATTCTGCTGCTTGTATACGTCCACGCCGACGAGGAATGCACGCTCACGGGGCGGGTTGGTGGGTTGGGGATTTTTTTTAGCCATCTGCCTTTTCTATCTTTGTAGTGGAATCCAGCGAACTAAATAACTGGGTCATTTCAGAATCGGGTGATTCGGTCCGGATGGGGATCAGGATATGGAACACGGAACCGGGCAGTGACTTTTCGTCGTAGCCGGGAGATTCGACCCAGATCGAGCCGCCATGTGCTTCCAGGATGCCGCGCGCGATGGGCAGGCCCAGGCCGGGACCTCCGCCCTTGAACTTGAACTTGCCGCTGGAGTGCAGATCGACACGTCCCAATTGGCCAAACTTTTCAAAGATGATCGCCTGGTTCTCCTGGGAGATACCGATTCCGGTATCCGTAACGATCACCTCGATAAAACCTTTCAAGATCCTGCCATCGATCATGATGCTGCCGCCGTCGGGTGTGAATTTGATGGCGTTGGCAATGACGTTCCGTATGGCCTGCATCATGCGGGCCGGGTCCACGTAGATCCATTGCCGGCAGCCCTCGAAGCTTTTGACCTGCATATTGAGATGCCGCTTCTGAAGGGTGTCCTCCACCTCCAGGTAGAGAACGTCAAGCATTTGTGCCACCTGCATCGGCTGGAAGTTGAGTTTGAGCAGGCTGTTATCGATCATCGAGACGTCGATCATATCGTCGACGATGGAGCGCAGGCGGTTGATGCCGGTGGTCATGCCGGAAAGCAGGCTGTCGAAGTTCACGGTCTTCCCGGCGCGTGTCAGGTCATCCATCATCGATGCATATCCCTCGATCAGGGTGATCGGGGTCTTGAGCTCATGGGCGGCCACCGAGATGAATGCGGACTTGCTCCTGTCCACGCGTTCCATCTGCCTGTGGGCCTTTTCCATCTCGTTCGAGATGTGTGCCAGGCGGGTCTCCATCTCATAGCGGGCCACCACTTCCAGCCCGTAGGTGTAGATCGGGATGACCGCGGCCAGCAGGTCGAGCGCCAGCTGTTTGGTCAGCGCATCACGGGCCACCTGGATCGTCAGCGCGATCATGCGGTTAATCAGGAAGGACACGTGATAAGGCTCCTCCTCCAGGTCTGTCTCCGTGGAGGACTTTGCCCAGTCGAGCAGGATCGAATCCATCCAGGCGGGGTCGCCTGTGGTCACGGATTGTTCCAGCAGCTCGTAGAAGCGCTGCAACTGGTCTTCAAAGTCGGCCCGTATCTCCATGCCGCGCGCCATTTCCTGCCCCACGCGTGCGACCCACGCAGGGCGAATCTTGGCGAGCGACTTTTGGATGGTGGAAGGTCTCTTATTCCCAGGCACAGAATCTACTCAAAGTTGATATATGGCATCATGGGCCAGGCAGGTTTTGCCTTGCGCCGCTGATATTTTATCAGGGTTGCGTACTTTGCTGCATGACCCAGGCGAGCAGCGTATCCCCAACGGCTTTCAGGCTTTGCGCCGAGACCTTGTCAGGCGTATCCTGGATCGTATGCCAGTACGGATAATCGAAGTCGATGATATCCACGGCCGGCAGGCCGGCTTCCAGGAATGGCGTGTGGTCATCCTCCATGGAATATTTATATGCATCGATGAACTTGTCGCCATAGCCCAGCGTTTTGGCGGTCTTCCAGATCTCGTCGGTAATGGCGGCGTTCGAGTTTTTTTCCTTGTAGATGTTCAGGTCTGCGTCCCCGATCATGTCGATCACGACGACGGCCTTTGGCTGGATCGGATTGTTCCTGACGAACTCCCGCGAGCCCAGGATCCAGTCCCAGCCCGGGATGCGCCCGTTATCCTCGGCGTCGAAAAAGACCAGCCAGACCGGTACGCTATCCTTGGGGAGGGTCCTCGCCAGCTCAAGCAGGACGGCCACCCCGGAGGCCCCGTCATTGGCCGCTGGGACTGGCTGCGTGCGATTGGCCGTCTCCGGGTCATTATCTGCATACATGCGGGAGTCATAATGAGCGCCGATGACGATCTGTGGCTGTTCCCCGTTTCTTTTGGCGACGATGTTCCGAACGGGATGGCCCATCGCCTGGGATTCCTGCTCCTCCACCTGCCAGCCCGCGGCCTCCAGCTCTGACCGGATCCAGGCCCGGACCTGGTCATGGCCCGCGGTCCCAGGGATGCGAGGGCCGAAGGCCACCTGTGCCTGGACATCCCGATTGGCGCGCTGCCCGTCGAAGGTGGCTGTCTCGGCTTGCGGCCGGGAGAGGAGCGAGCAGGCAGATCCTCCCAGCGCGCTGAGCAGCAGAACGCAGGCGATCGAAAGAACGGTCAGAACGGATCTTTTATTCAAGCTTCCACCCCGCTCATGGCAAGTGCCAGATCTTCCAGGGAACGGTCGGCGTACGCCTTTCCGCGGTCCCGCTTCCCGATCTTGGCTGCAAGCTCCAGGGGTGGCAGGATCCCAAAATTTGCCTTCATCGGCTGGAAATCCTTCAAGTCGGCATGCGTGATGTAGTGGCAGAGCGCTCCCAGCATGGTCGTCTGGGGAAGTGTGAGCAGCTCCTCGTCGTGGAGCAGACGCGCGGCATTCAGCCCGGCCAGCAGCCCGGTGGCGATGTTGCCCATGTAGCCTTCCACGCCGGTGATCTGGCCGGCAAAGAACAGGTTATCCCGCTCAATATGCTGCAGGGTGGGTCGCAGCAGCCTGGGAGATGCAATGAACGTGTTGCGGTGCATCTGCCCGTAGCGCATGAACTCTGCATTTTCC
>JBLMZU010000120.1:0-5904 GCA_050258995.1 Bacteroidota bacterium | reverse complement strand
TGGAATTTTCTATCATCCTTCTTTTGAGTAGCACGCTCTATTGTACTGATCATGGATGTCAGAATGCTCCGGGGAATCCAGATTTCAAGTGTAAAAGCCTGCGGCAGGGATCTCTCATGGGTGGGCTTTTTGAGCTCTTCAAGGTTTTTCCCGGCAAGATCAAAATAGGATGCAAGCTTCAAACATTTTTTCCAGTGGTCCCTTGCCCGTGAAATGTTTCCTTTCCGGTATTCGGCTACTGCGAACCAGTGCCAGACTGTTGCATCCAACTGGTCCTGTTCCTTTTTGCGTTTTATATCTTCGAGAACTGCCAGCACGCCATCATCATCTCCAATGAAGCTAAGCGCTTCTGTTACCTTGGTCCAGCGGTCCGCTGCTTTAGCAGTAGACTCCTTCAAGCGGTCTGCATACCTGCCGGCCTCCTCCTTATTCCCCAGCATGAAAAGAAAACGGGTTATGTTTGAAAGCGCGTGGACATTCCGCGGTTCTTTTTCAAGCACTCGTTGACAGGTCTCAATTGCTTTCGGCAGGTCGCCTTCCAGCCAGCTCACCTGGCTTAGGTTGTTGAGAACAGGGATGAAATTCGGCTTCTGCTGGAGAAGTTTTTTGGCCTGCTGTCTGCAGCGGGCATAATTTCCAAGATCCATCTGCAATCGTACTTCGTCATGCAGGCAGGCAAACTCAAAACCTGTTTCCAGGGAACTGCCTGATTCTGCAAGAATTTCTTCCAGGAACTTTTCCAATTCGGGAATGGTTTTCCGAATGTCAGTGGTGCGTTCGTCGTTAGGCCAGCGCTTTAGGAACTGGGAGAAGGTCTGGATCGCGAGAGCAAGATATCCGTTGGAAAGGTAGGCACCGGCCAGCCCTACCTTTACTTCAGCCCGGTTGGGCAGTAGCTCATGCAGTTTATAGATGGCATGCAGGTATCCATGCCCGTTACCCATCTCAAGATTGGCATTGGCAATCAATCCAAGGACATCTGGCTGGCGCGGGAACTGCCGGTCAAGTTCCGTCAACTGGTCCAATGCCTCCTGGGGCTTATCCCGCGAGAGCAGGCGTTCGGCTTCTTCCAGCCCATCACGCAGCCTGCGCGGCAGGTTGACTGGGTCAATACGGGTGGAAAAATTTCTTTTGCTCATTGGCTGATTTTATCCGTTCCCTGTTACGTGTTACAAGGAATTCCAGAAATAAAGAAAAAAATATCCTTTGCCCAACTGCTTTTGCTGTAATAACTTCATTCTGTCAACTACCACCTGTCTCATTAATAACTTTACCTTTCATAGGATTTCGCAGGCTGAAATTCAAATATAAGGTAAATGATGCTGTACTATGAGAACAGGGCCTTTACATCATCCCTGGTCAGGGATTTGAAGAAGCTGGCTTCCGTGGCGATGATGCTTTTCACCAGGGCGCGTTTCTTTTCCTGTAGCTGCAGGATCTTTTCCTCAACAGTATCGCGCGTAATGATCTTGTAGACAAAGACGGGCTTGTCCTGGCCGATGCGGTGGGCCCGGTCGCTGGCCTGGATTTCGACGGCCGGATTCCACCAGGGGTCCAGGTGGATGACATAGTCGGCTGCGGTCAGGTTCAGTCCCACACCACCCGCCTTCAGGCTGATCAGGAAAAAAGGATAGGTTGGATCGCTTTGGAACAGGTCCACGCGCGACTGGCGGTTCGGGGTCTGGCCATCCAGGTACACATACCTGATCTGGCGTTCCTCCAATTCATGGCGGACCAGCTTCAATGTCTCCACGAACTGCGAAAAGATGAGAGCCTTATGATTTTCAGCCTGCAGCGTCTCGAGCGTTTCGAGCAGCAGCTCGAACTTGGGTGCCTCCCCCTTGTATTGTCGATCTACGAGCGCGGGATGGATGGCGATTTGTCGCAGGCGCAGCAGTCCTTCGAGGATCTTGAAACGGGCATCATCCACTCCCTCGCTTTCGATCAGACCAAGCAGCTCCGCCCGATAGCGGTCGCGCATCTGGATGTAGACCTTTTTCTGTGCCGGGGCCATATCGGTGTAAACGACGCGTTCGCTGCGCGGCGGCAGCTCGGGTGCAACCTGTTCCTTGGTGCGGCGCAGGATGAAGGGGTGGATGAGTTTCCGCAGCAGGGCGGCTGCCTCTTCATCGCCGCCGCTCTCGATGGGGTTGGCAAACTCGCGCTTGAAATATTCCATGTTTCCCAGCAGGCCGGGGTTCAAAAACGCAAACTGGGACCACAGCTCAAATGTGTTGTTTTCCACGGGGGTACCGGTCATCACGATGCGGTGTTCCCCGTTCAAGAGGCGCGCTGCCCTGGCACTCTTGGATAGTGGATTTTTAATGGCCTGCGATTCATCCAGGATGATATGGCTGAACTTGTAATCCCGCAGGATCTCGACATCCCGCAACATGGTGCCGTAGGTGGTCAGCACGGCATCATACTCGTTGAAAAGGGAAGTATCCTTGCTGCGGAAGTTTCCCATGTACTCCAGGAAGCGCAGCTCGGGTGTGAAGCGCTGCGCCTCGCGCTGCCAGTTGGCGATCAGGCTCTTGGGGACGATCAGCAGCGCGGCGTTCGGGACCCGGGCCTGTTCCCGCTGCGATTGGAGATACGCCAGCACCTGGACGGTTTTGCCCAATCCCATATCGTCAGCCAGGATGCCCCCGAACTTGTACTCCTGCAGGAAGTGGAGCCAGTCGAATCCGTGTTTCTGATAGGGACGCAGCTCGCCAATGAATCCCCTGGGGAGTGGTCGTGGCACGATCCGCTCAAAGTCACGCAGGCGCTGGCGGCGCTGGGCCAGGTCGGGGGGAGTCTGGATCGTGGCATCATCCTCGAGCAGGGAATCGATCAGGGGCAGATGAATGTCGTTGATGCGGAATCCCTCCTCTGTCTCCTCGGCCAGATCCCATAAATGTTTGTACTTGCTTAACCACTCCTCGGGGATCTGCCCGATCGAGCCATCGGCCAGCTTGACATAGCGCTCGCCACGCTTCATTGCCTTGCGGAGATCGTGCAGGGAGATGTGCTGGTCGCCAAATTCCACAACCGTCTTGAGATCGAACCAATCGATGCCTGATGTGATGTGAACGCGCAGGGTCGGCGTGGCGCGGTTGATCCTGCCTGTCTTGAGCTTTTCCTCCCCATAAATTTCAAAGCCGGCTTTGGTAAGCTCCGGGATGGAATACATCAGGAAGTCGAACGGATGGGCGCGGGACCGCAGCTGAAAAGTACCGAATGGATGGCTGGAATCTGCGCGTTTGAGCCGATAGAGAGGGTCCGTGAGCAGCTGGTAAAAGTGCTGCTCACGCGCATGCTGGCGGTAGACACGAATCAGGTCCCATGAATCAGGAACCGTCTGGAGTGCCATGCCTGCCTCGGATTTTGTGGCGGCAAGTTCCTGGTCGCCATAGCCGAAGCGCAGATCGGCGCGCAGGATGCCGCCCTTGTCGTCATGCAGATAGAGCCGGGGGATGGGATCCGCCTTGACCTCATGCCATTGGATCAGTTCACTTTTGATCGGAAGCAGCTTGGCGATCTGGGCGAAATAGCGCTCTCGAAAGAGATCCGCCTGCCCCACGGGGATTTCAATGGGAAAGGAGGAAAGAATCTCAAGCGCCTCTGTATTGCCTATCTGGACGATGCAGTCATCCAGCAAGACCCAGGCCGGGCTCTTGGTAATGATTTCTGCCTTCCGAGACACACGGGTAAACAGAGGGCCATTCTGGAAACCTGCCTGGAGCACCAGCCTGTTTTTGTCGCTCCAGAGGTCGATGCCGATCTCCACAGGATCCGGCAGGATGTGCAGATCTCGCTCTATCTTTTCGGGGTATAGACTGCCCAGGAACACGGGAATATCCAGCTTTGCGATCATCGATAGATACATGGGTATTCCACTGGAAAAGCTGTACACGCCAGAGCCGTTTAAAAAATTAAGAACAGCAACGGCATCCGGGCCAAGGTTCAGACAGCCGGCAGGATTCAACTGCTGCCGTACCCTTTCACCGGCCTTCATCCATTTTTTGTTTGTGCTCAGAAAATCGCGAATCTCCTGCGCCGATTTGAGGGCGCCCCCGCCAAGGAAATTCCATTCGCTCTGCTTGATGACGAAAGGCTCGAGGGAATAGTTGTAGGATGACCAGTACGGGGTCCCATAGCTCGAGTAGCCATACTGGGAACGCGTCAGGATCACCAGAGCAACATAATGTTGAATATTCCCTGAAGAGGACCGCTGTGGCAACCGGGCAAGCGTGTCAGTAAGCCTGGTCTGCCAGTTCCCGGCGGAGCGCGGTGGAGGAGAAACCGGGGCAAAACTTTCCTCCTCATCAAATTCGCTGCCTTCCTCCTTGAGGTAGGCACTTAATTCCAGGGCGGCTGCCACCATGTGCTTGCAAAAATGGTCTTCCTCCGCATAAGGACAATCGCAGTCAAAATACAGATCGCCTGATTTTTGATCCACCTCGATCTCGACCGTATATTCCCCAGAGTCGCCATCCACCATGCAGATCGCCCGTGTATCTTTCCGGGACAGGGTGATATCCCAGACCCGCCCATCCTTGTAATAGGTATGGCCGCGCTGGATCGTTCTTGGATCCGCAAACCGCGAATAGGGGAATTTGTCGAGGAGCTTGGAGGTCAAAACAGCCATAAAGATATGCCGAAATTGTATAGTAACAAGTATATCGAATAATCCATTAACTGCGCAGATTATCTGTCTGCTGAAAATAGGACAGGCACCTGGTTTTCCAAAGTGCCTGTCGGTTCGATCGGGGATGTGTTTTATGCGCTCAGGAACGGCGTTCGATAATCATTGGGAAGCCGTTCGATGTACCCAGAGTCCCGCCCATGACAAATTTCGGCGTAAAGCCGGGGGCGAGACGCGGCGCGTACTCCCTGGCCAGAAGGGAAAGCAGGATGTGCGATTCAAGCAGGGAGAAGTTGTTGCCAATGCATGTCCGCTGGCCTGCGGCGAAGGGATGATAGGCATAGGGATGTAGTTTTGCCTCCTCTTCAGGAGTCCAGCGGCCGGGATCGAACGCAAGCGGATTATCCCAGAAATCGGGATGACGATGGGTGTAGTAAGGGGACATCAAAACAGGCAGTCCTTCTGTATTGAACCCTCCCAGTTCATCCTCAGCGATCGCATCCCGGATATAAAACGGCGCCGGTGGATAGAGGCGAAGCACCTCCTTGATGACCTGCAGCGTATAAGGCAGATGATGCAGGTCCTCGAGAGTAGGGGGGCGGCTGCCCAATACCGAATCCAGCTCGGCGTAGAGCTTCTCAGCCACGTGGGGATTCTCTGCCAGGGCATACCATGTATATGTCATCGTACGGGCGGTCGTCTCATGACCGGCGAAAAAGGTGGTGATCGATTCGTCGCGCAGCAAATGCTCGGACATGGGTTCACCGGTCTCCTCATCGCGCGCCTGCATCAGGCGAGTGAGCAGGTCATTGGGCCAGTCTTCCTCCGCGAGCGCGCGGCGATGGTCAATCACGGAATGGATATAAGAGTGAACCTTCTCGCGAGCACTGACATAATTTCGATTGGTGGCGGTCGGGACCCATAACGGAATCATAATGCCGGTCTGACTGGTTCCGGCGTAGCCGATCATCGTCTCCACGGCGCCTTTCATACTGATGATTTCCTCATCCGTTTCCATACTGAACATGGCGCGCAGGATAATGGACGCGGTCACATAGGTCATTTCCTCGCCGATCTCCACCTGCCTGCCAACCATCCGGGACCAGCGCTCACGGAGGCGATGCGCATCCTTCAACATGATCTCGCCGTACGCCTGCACTCCTCTGGGCGTGTAGAAGGGAGCCATCAGCTTGCGCTGGCGCCGCCAAAGCTCTCCCTTGCTGGAGACCAGACCGTTGCCGGTCATGAATTTCCGGACCACATCATAGCTTTGC
>JBLMZU010000119.1:0-9646 GCA_050258995.1 Bacteroidota bacterium | reverse complement strand
GATGATTACACAGCCACCTGGGGTAACAGGGTCTCCAGCGCCATCAACAAAGCATCCAGATCTTCCTGCGTATTGTATCCCTGCACCGAGATACGGACAAATTGTCTGTCCTGCCACTCGGTCAGCGGCACTTCGATTTTGAATTCATCGTAAAGCCGAGATTTAAGAACAGGCAGATTCGATTTTGGCAGCGGAGCGATAGCCATCTGGCTGTAGAAGTTAGAATCCAACGGATAGAGCGGTTGTAGTCCAGTCAAATCACAAATGCGCTCAACTGCCTTGCGAAGCAGACCATGGCAATCACAACGGACATTATCCCAATCATGGTCATTCATGAACTGGATGGCATCCGGCACGGTCAGGGCCGCCGTCGGATCTTTCGTCCCTGTCCATTGTAGATAGTCTACAAACCTGGAACCTGTGGCAATGTCAGGCGTGGCATGGTAGCCCCAACTGACAATGAGCGGCTCAATTAAATATTGTAGCTCACGTCGAACATACAAAAACGCAGAACCTTTGGCGTTCAGAAGCCACTTATGAGCGTTCGCAAACACCATGTCGGCACCGAGCGTCTGCAGATCAACCGGAATTTGCCCTGGTGCGTGGGCGGCATCTATGACAGTCATAATGCCTGCTTGGCGTGCTTTTCTACAGATTTCCTCAACGGGCAGGCGAAGAGCCGTGGCAGACGTAATCTGGCTCAGGTAGATCACCCTGGTCTGGGGAGTGACTCCCTGCCAGAACTGTTCAATGATTTCTTCGTTTGATCGAACCGGGAGCGAAACATGCTGGTGAACATATGTGGCGCCCGTCTTTCCACAAATAAACTCCCATGTGTAATCGCAAGCGCCATATTCGTGGTCACTCGTCAGGATTTCATCACCTGGTTTGAGCTGGAGAGAGTGAGCAATGATATTCACCCCATGTGTTGCATTGGGGATATAAACCAAGTCGTCGGCATCGGCATGCAGGTAATTGCCCAAGGCAATACGCGACGCATGCAAGAGATGCGGTAATTCCCTTCCAAGGAAGAGGACTGGCTGACTTTCCAACCGGCGTTGCCAATTTTGATAGGCTTCAAACACCGGCTTCGGTGTTGCTCCATAGGAGCCATGGTTGAGAAAAATGACGTTCGGATCCAGGAGAAAGTATTCTTTGAGGGATGACATAGGGCAATTCTAACCGATGAAAATGACCAAGTTTTTCGATCTCCCCTTCCAGTCTACTGCACATGCCGCCGCTTCTTTCCAGAGCGGTAAAGATTTCAGATAAACTCGTCTGGCATCTACGAAATCGCCCGAACGAAATGTAGCTTCAGCCAAATAAAGCCACCATTTGGCGATATCACACCCGATAAAGTAATCTCCGAATGTCTCGATGCTGGGGCGAAAAAGCGGCTTTGTCTCTTCCAACCTGCCTTGCGCCATCTTCACTAGGCACAGATAACGGTGAGCCGTGCCCATCCCCCAGCGGTTGAAACGATTATTCAGGCCTGTTTAAGGGTTTTCCGTAATTGACTTTGGTGCTATTCCTGATTGATGCCTGTGGAATGAGGCCTATAATGAATACAGATTTAGGAGACAAACCAGTGAGGATTTGCCTGCCAGCTTTAGCGCAGCACTTCACCATCTGTACTGAGCGTACGTTTCCCGTTGTTACCGATGGCGCCTCGACGGCATTTTAGTTTGCCCACTCTATAAAATGAAATTGATACACCACCTTTCAGTGCTGGCAGGCAGCTCCTCTGTCTGCCAGCGGTTTTTTAAGCACAAAACATCTGAAGCTCTTAGGAACGCTATTGTTCACTGGAAGTAGCGATGTGGCCCAATCTTTGGAATCGATCTCCACTCCCGGAATGTGACAATAGTCGGCCACGTGGGGACGCCTCCTAGAAGCTGGCTAAAAGGGAGATGCGCCAGATCCCCGTCGTTCAGAACGGGAACTGATCGCGATGCTGTGGAGAAGAGATATCCTGCGCTGGCTGCCGCCTCGTTCCGAGGCGATGCGTAGCTGAGATGATGAAAAAGGAGACGAAAAAATGAATGGAGCAGTACTAAAAGAAGGAACAAGTGTATTTTCATCGGATGGCAAAGAATTGGGGAAGATCAACAGGATCGTCCTGAATCCAGATACAAACGAAATCACTCATATTGTTGTCCAAAAAGGCTGGCTGTTCGCGGAGGATAAGGTGATCCCGTACAATCGAGTCCGGTCTGCAACCGGGGACAAGGTTGTCATTGACAAAAGCGTGGACGATTTCGATCAATTACCACCCTTTGAGGAGACGCATTATGTTGGGGTCAGTGCTAGGGATGCTGCAGCCCGCACAATGCCTGCGGAGGCTTATCCCGGCGATGTATTCGTCCCGGGTTTTTACTGGTACCCACCTTATGGGTATGCCGGCAGCCAAGCATCCGGATTGCCGTACTATACCTGGCCTCGAACCGAGACAGAGCAGAACATCCCCGCAAACACGGTCCCCTTGCAGGAAGGAGCAAAGGTCATCTCAGCCGACGATAAACATATTGGTAATGTCGATCGCCTGCTGGTCGGGCCCAACTCAAGCCATGTAACCCATTTTGTGATTGCCGAAGGGTTATTCTTCAAAGATAAAAAACTTGTCCCCGCGAACTGGATTAAAACTGTTTCAAACGACGAAGTTCGCTTGAACGTGTCGGCTGACATATTAAACCGGGTTCCCTCCTATCATTACGAGCCCTGACGGATTACTTCAACACAGTGGATACCGTAATGAGATTTGGCAGGGATCTACGTGAAGGAACACTGAAGATAAAGGATTGAAAAGATGTTTCGACTGGAACTTAAGGAGGGAACAGCGGTTTCCACCTTCGATGGAATAGCGGTGGGAAAGCTAACCCGTTTGATTCTCGACCCATCGACAAATGATTTGACGCATATTGTGGTCGGAGAGGGCGCGGCGGAGAAAGTGGTACCGGCCAATATGATTCGCACTGTTTCTGAGGATAAGATTGTGCTGGGTGACGAAGTGGATGGGATTGACCAACTACCACCGTTTGACGAGCGCCACTTTATCCAGGTCACGAATGAAGATGGCTTGAATGCCGTCAGGCAGTCGGGTGATTACCCCACCTATCACCATGACGCGCACGCGTACTACTGGTATCCATCCCTTGGAAGCACCGATTTACCCGCATACGGGCTCACTTCTGAGGTTTGGCCACGACAGGGCGATCAGGAAAATATCCCAGGTGATGGTCTGCCCGTGAAAGAAGGCGCAAAAGTCATCAGTTCCGATAGAAAGCATGTAGGTGAAGTTGAACGTATGTTTCTTCAGGCTACATCGAATCGAGTCACGTATTTTGTTATCAAAGAGGGTGTTTTTTTCAAAGAGCGTAAGCTCGTGCCTGCGAATTGGATAGTGTCGATCACGGATGACGCAGTACAGCTGTCTGTAAGAGCAGAGCTTCTGGAACAGCTTCCGCCTTTTGAGGCATGAATCAGGCAACCTGGCCGTGGCTCGATTCATTTATTAACGCGGGCCAGTGGATGCCTTCACGGCAGAAAGTTGCTTCAAGACAGAATGAAAATTTAGTGAGTTGCCCCATATTCCCTTCCCTATAACCAATACACACTGTAAGGGGATAAATTTCATATTCGGAGGAAAACATGCCCTATCAATCAAAATCAGACTTGCCGGATAGCGTAAAAAATGTGTTGCCTTCCCATGCTCAGGATATCTATATGGAAGCGTTCAATAGTGCCTTGGATCAATATGACCAGCCTGAAGAACGCCGCGGTGATAGTTCGCGTGAGGAAACGGCTCACCGCGTGGCCTGGGCAGCAGTTAAGAACAAATATGAAAAAGATGAAGCAACTGGAAAATGGAAGGAAAGGTAAAGCGATCCAAACACAGCTCTTATAAAACTCGTCAAATGCGTCAAAATGGATAACATCTTTTATCCAACATATTTTACAGACTGGTGATCCAGATTTGTATAGCACAGGGCGACCAATTGTGACTGTTGTTCTTGGGTCTACTCTGCTACCCATACTTCTTATAGAGGTATCAAATCAAGTCCGTACAATCAAGATTGCCAAAATGAGCGAAAACCAAAGAGTTGATTGTGCGAAGTTCAGTTGATATGTCCATTAGGAAAGCACATAACTATCAATTCTTTCGGAAGAGACACCACACAAGTCTGTATCCACAGCCAATCTTTTTTTCTATACTTGGAGAATCCATGGAATGATTTTGGTACAGGCACTCCTTGTAGCGGGGCTGGTTCTGATTCACATTTTCGCAGGAGACCTGCGCTTTCTCCAGGGAATTCCTCGCAGCAGGTGGCTATCGATGGCCGGGGGCGTTTCCGTTGCGTATGTGTTCATTCATATTTTTCCCGACCTGGAGCAGGCACAAACCAAAATCAGCCAGGGCTGGCGCCTGCTGCCTGCCATTGAGCATCACGCCTACCAGGTAGCGCTTCTCGGGCTGGTTATCTTCTACGGGCTGGAGCGGCTGGTCAAGTCATCCCAAAGCAGGTCAAACTCACCTGCTTCGGACGATAATAAAACTCCTGTAGCGGCAGGTGTATTTTGGCTCCATATCTTTTCATTTGCCCTCTATAACGCTTTGATCGGATATTTGCTGGTACACCGTGAGGAACAGGATGCACGCGGCCTGTTCCTGTTCTTTATCGCCATGGCCTTCCACTTCCTGATCAACGACTATGGGCTGCGGGAGGATCACAAAGACACGTACAAGCAGGTCGGCCGATGGATTTTGGCAGCAGCGATTGTTATTGGCTGGGTCCTGGGATTGGCTACGAATATCAACGAGGCGGCAACGAGTGTTCTTTTTGCGTTCCTCGCCGGTGGGATTGTGTTGAATGTTCTGAAGGAAGAATTGCCTGAGGAACGGCAAAGCCGGTTTTCTGCCTTTGCACTCGGCGCAGCCGGTTATACCATCCTTCTACTGTTACTGCCCTAGATTTTTGGATTGATGTATGTATAGTAGTACCTCGGATGGCGTATTGCTTGCAAATGGAAGGAAGTTGAGTATGAGCAATACCAGAATTAAGTCGGTAACACTGCCATGAAAACGATTAATATGAGCCCCAGGCAAAACCCGGATCCCGGTCAGGAGGCCCTAGATCGGGAACGCTACGAGCTCCTCCAACGCCTGGAAGACTGGCTGGAAACACCGATGGTAGTCCTTGCTTTTGTCTGGCTGGCGCTGCTAGTTGGAGAGCTCGTCTGGGGCCAGCTTCTCGCGTTCGAAGTGCTAGGAACGGCCATCTGGGTGCTCTTCATTATTGATTTTGCCATCAAAGTGTTCCTGGCCTCCAACAAAGTGACCTACGTCAAACGAAACTGGCTGACAGCCATCGCTCTGCTGGTGCCGGCCTTGCGGATCTTTCGAGTGTTCTGGATCGAGCGGCTGCTCCGGTTCACCCGCGTAGGAAGAGAACTCCAGTTGTTTCGGGTGGTGAGCTCTTTGAATCGGGGGATGCGCGCCTTGGGCGCGGCATTGCAGCGACGCGGCTTTGGTTATGTAATCCTGCTTACCTTGCTGGTTTTATTTGCTGGTTCGGCCGGCATGTACGCCTTGGAGAGCCAACATCCGGGCAGCCTGAACACCTATGGTGAAGCCCTCTGGTGGACAGCCATGGTCATGACCACGATGGGCTCGCAGTACTGGCCGCAGACCTTCGAAGGTCGCCTGCTCTGTTTCTTTCTGGCTTTATATGCCTTTGCCGTGTTTGGCTATGTTACTGCCACACTGGCTACATTTTTCGTCGGGCGCGACGCAGAGAACAGCGAGGCCGAAATTGCGGGCTCTGCCGAAGTCACTGCCTTACGCGCGGAAGTGCAAGCCCTACGGGATGACATCCGAGAATTGTCTCAACGTTTCTAAGATGTAGGGTTTATTTCCCGGGGTTTTGACGCCGCGTGTGGATATCTGCTGCATTTGCCTATCAACACGAGATCAACCAGCACGCTGTTCAAGGAAAAAACTGGGTATCGATAGGATTGCGCTTATCGACGCTGCATAAATTGGATGATGATCTGAGAAGATGGATAAAGTGAAAATTGAAACTGGCAGGAACTTTGGTTGAATTCTCCTGGCACAGCAGGAAGAACCCGACAGACAAAATTGGATCGTAAAGCACCTGGTTTGTAGGTGTTGGGGCATCATTAGAGCGAATCTACTTCCATGTGCTTTCCATTTGTCAGAAAGCCGAAAGTGAGGAGAATAAAAGTCCAATAGTTCTTTGCCAAGCTGTCATTGATTTGTTTAGAATGACAATTTGAGGTTTATTGCCCCAGCATTAAGAGTTGTTCTTTACCAGGTCGGCATTTCCCTAATTGATAAAAATCTCGGAATATCTATAATTGTAGAGTCCATGATAAGGGCAGATGAGACCCTGTCCACTGACAAGCTTCGTTTTGTAAATCGTTGTCTTAGGCCATACATGTTTTGCTGGGTGAGTATGCAAAGAAGCATCGCTTTAGTCAGCGGGCAGATGATCTGCCCGCTGACTTTGTTTATACGAATGACGCATCTGGACCTGGCTATCCAGATCATGGTTGATATGTCTATGGAGGCTTAATTATGAGGTCCATCGAGTTTTACGTTGATTTCGAATCAGATGTTCCTGAGTTTGATGATGAATTCAAGACAGCTGCAAAAATGCGTCTTCGAAGCCTGGCTATTCCACATCATGAGATAGATCATGCCAAAGTTGCCATAACAAAATCAGGAGAAAGCGGGAAACCTGCACAGTTTCAGGCGAGTGTAATTGTGTATGCTCGCCCAGAAGACATGAATGTCACGAAACAAGACTATAGGATGGTGGAGGCTTTGGACGAAGCACTCGCCGAGATCGAGCATCAAATCCATGCAAAATATTAGACACTGAAAGAATCCAAAAACCGCGACACCTTTGGAAATTAGTTTGCTTAACAGCTATGGAGTCAGGGAAGGATCCTAGGAACAAAAATAGTATGAATTTAAGTAAGGAGAGTTGAAATGGCAAAGACTGCTTCAGATATTTTGATCGATACCTTAATGGAATGGGGAGTTGAAGTCGTATTCGGGTTGCCAGGAGATGGTATTGATGGGGTGATGGAAGCGTTACGGAAACAACAGGATAAGATCAAATTCATTCACGTGCGGCATGAAGAGTCAGCGGCCTTCATGGCTTGCGGCTATGCTAAATACACCGGCAAACTGGGCGTCTGCCTTGGAACTTCCGGACCGGGAGGGATTCACCTCTTGAACGGTCTGTACGATGCGAAGCTGGATGGCCAGTCAGTCCTGGCGATCACCGGTCATACTTTTCATGACTTGATTGATACGCATCAGCAACAAGATGTGGATTTGGATCGCATTTTTATGGATGTATCCGTTTACAACACAAGAGTGATGGGCGCTGCCCATGTAAAAAACGTGACAGATCTTGCCTGCCGAATGGCACTCACTCGCCACGGAGTGGCCCACATCAACATCCCGGTGGACATCCAGGATATGGAGCTGGATCACAAGGATGCATCCAAGCGCAATATATCTCAGCATACATCAGAAACCTGGGGCAGCCGCGCCAACGTGCCAGCTGACCATGATTTACAGAAAGCAGCACACATTTTGAACGAAGGCAGGAAAGTTGTAATTCTCGCCGGACGCGGGGCCTTGGACGCTACAGATGAATTGGAGCAGCTGGCTGAGACGCTCGGGGCGCCCATCATCAAAGCTCTGCTCGGCAAGGCAGCGGTACCGGATGACAGTCCCTACACAACCGGTGGCATTGGCCTGGTCGGAACAAAACCTACCGCAGAGGCAATTGGTGACTGCGATACAATTTTCATCATTGGCTCGTCCTTTCCTTATATTGAGTTCTATCCAAAGCCCGGAAAAGCTCGCGGCATACAGCTTGACCGCGACTCCGCTCGTATTGGACTGCGTTATCCTGTGGAATCCGGCTTGGTTGGTGACAGTCGGCGGACTTTGCAGGAATTGTTACCTTTATTAAAGCGAAAGGACGATCGGAGCTTTCTGGAAAAAGCGCAGGAAGGAATGCAGCACTGGTGGGAGCTGATGGAAGAGCGTGGCACGCGCACAGATATGCCGATGAAACCTCAGGTTGTAGCCTGGGAGCTGGGAAAACGCTTGCGGAATGATGCAATCGTTGCGTGTGATAGCGGCACGATCACCTCCTGGTGGGCTCGCCACATCCGGGTGAAGCGCGGGCAACTGCACTCTGTTTCCGGTACCCTGGCATCGATGGCGAATGGGTTGCCCTACGCAATCGCGGCCCAAATCGCGTATCCCGGACGACAATGTGTGGCATTTGTTGGAGATGGCGGTTTTTCGATGCTGATGGCTGAATTTGCTACAGCCGTTCAATACAACCTTCCGATCAAGGTAATTGTCATCAAAAATAATGCACTTGGTCAGATCAAATGGGAGCAAATGGTCTTTCTCGGCAATCCCGAATATGGAGTGGACTTGCATCCAATTGACTTTGCCATGATTGCCAAAGCCTGTGGTGGTACAGGATTCACGATTGAGAATCCCTCAAATTGTGGCGAAATCCTTGATCAGGCATTGGCAACCCAGGGGCCTGTGATCATTGAAGCAGTGGTTGATCCGCATGAACCACCCTTGCCTGCGGAGATCACCACCGACCAGGCCTTGAAATTCGCTGAGGCGCTCGCCAAAGGGGAGCCCAGACGGATGAAGATCCTTGCCACGATCGCTGAAGACAAGGTTCGCGAGATAATCTAAAATCGGGTACTGAGATAAAAAACACTGGCGGCGTCAAGAATGATGCGGCCAGTGTTTTGCTTGCTATACCTCAATGTACCATCGGCAAACCATTAACGCGCGTAAGGTAATCCACGGTAGTTAACCCCATCAAGATAAGCAGAAGAAGACAGCCTGCCAGCATTAGGAAGACAGTCCTGCCGCGCGCATAGCGCAGATGCATGAAAAATAGCAGCACCAGAACTGCTTTTGCAAACGCGAAGACAACAGAGACAGCCAGATGAAATGGACCAAGCGGCAAAAACGTCGCTCCAATGGTGGCAGCGAGCAACATCATAAGCGCCAGATAAACCCAAAAATATGTGCGGCGAGGAATACTCGATAGTTCGTTCATTTTGGTCCGATCAGGTACAGCAAAGGAAAAATAAAGATCCAAACGATATCAACAAAATGCCAATACAAACCGATCATATCCACAGGTGCATAGTGTTGAGCGGTAAAGTTTCTACGCCACGCCATAATGGCGAGTATCCCAATTAAGAGAATCCCGATGATCATATGGACGGCATGCAATCCTGTTAACGTGAAATAGAGACTGAAGAATATTTTCGCCCGGGCCGGGTCACTTCCCGGGTATTGAAAGTCTCCACCGGGAAACAAATGCTCAGAAAATTCTCTTGAATATTCGACAAACTTGATTCCTAAAAAGATAATCCCTAATACAATGGTAGCGAGTAAAAAAAACACGATCTGCTTTCTCGATCCTCGCGCCGCGGAATTGACGGCAAGTGCCATGCATAAGCTGCTCGTGAGCAGGATGGCAGTGTTGATGCTGCCCAGGGTCAAGTCGAGGTGCCGGCTCGCTTCTTCAAACACCTGGGGGTAAGCATGGCGGTACAC
>JBLMZU010000118.1:0-16112 GCA_050258995.1 Bacteroidota bacterium | reverse complement strand
CCTTCCGGCAGGCCCTGGGCACGCGCTTTCAACAGCCGGCGCATGATCTTGCCGCTGCGTGTCTTGGGCAGGCTGTCCACAAAAGTGATCGACTCGGGTTTCGCAATCGGCCCGATCTCGTGGCCCACGTGATTGCGCAGCTCTTCGGCCAGCTTCTCGCTCTTCTCCACCCCCGCCTTGAGCAGCACAAAGCAGTGGATGGCGTTGCCCTTCAGCTCGTGCGGCAGACCGATCGCCGCCGCCTCGGCCACTGCCGGGTGACTGACCAGGGCACTTTCCACCTCGGCTGTGCCCAGGCGGTAGCCGCTGACCTTGATCACGTCGTCCATGCGGCCGATCACCCAGATATAACCGTCTTTATCCTTGCGGGCCGAGTCGCCGGTCTGGTACATATTGCCAAATTTGGCCCAGTACTGAGTGATGTAGCGCTCGGGGTCGCGGTAGACCGTGCGCAGCATCCCCGGCCAGGGCTTCTTGACCACCAGGTAGCCCTCTTCGCCGGGACTGACCGGGCAGCCCTGCTCGTCGACCACGTCTACCTCGATGCCAAAGACCGGGCGGGTGGCCGAGCCGGGCTTTAGCGGCGTGATCGGCAGCGGCGTGATCATAAACCCGCCGGTCTCGGTCTGCCACCAGGTGTCCATGATTGGGCACTTCTCCTTGCCGATGACGCGGTAGTACCACTTCCAGGCCTCCGGGTTGATCGGCTCGCCGACGGAGCCCAGCAGCCGCAGGGAGGAGAGGTCATGTTTGTTGGGCCAGGCCTCTCCAAAGCGCATCAGGCCGCGGATGGCGGTCGGCGCCGTGTACAGGATGTTGATCCCGTACTTTTCGACGCACTGCCACCAGCGGTTCGGATACGGGAACATGGGTCCGCCTTCGAACATGAAGGAGGTCGCTCCCATCAGCAGTGGACCGTAAACGATGTACGAGTGACCCGTCACCCAGCCGGGATCGGCCGCGCACCACCAACGGTCCTCGTCCTTGATGTCGAACACATACTTGAGGGTGGTGTATGTGCCGACCATGTAGCCGCCGTGCGTATGCAAGATGGCCTTGGGCCGCCCGGTGGAGCCGGATGTGTAAAGGATGTAAAGTGGATCTTCGGAGTCCATCACTTCCGTGGCGCATTTGCCATTGGCGATCGGCAGCGCCAGCATATCATGGTACCAGTGATCTCGGCTCAGTTCCATCGGGACATCGTGACCGATGCGCTTGACGACGATCACGTTCTCGACGGTTGGACAGCGCTTGAGTGCGTCGTCCACGGTGCGCTTGAGTTCGACCACCTTGCCGTTGTTGTAGCTGCCGTCCATCGTGATGACCAGCTTCGACTGACTGTCTTCGATACGGCCCTGCAGCGCGTCCACCGAGAAGCCGCCGAACACCACCGAATGGATCGCACCGATCTTGGCGCAGGCCAGCATGGCAAACACGATCTCGGGGACACGACCCATATAAATGGTGACGCGGTCGCCTTTCTTGATTCCCATGGCCTTGATGATATTGGCCATGCGGTTGACTTCCCGGTTGAGAGCGTGATAGGAGAAGGTCCGCTCCAGCTTGCCATCCTCCGATTCCCAAATTAAAGCCAGCTTGTTCTTGCGATGGGAATGCAGGTGCCGGTCGATGCAGTTGTGGACGATGTTGACCTTGGCCCCCGTGAACCATTGGAAAAAGGGCTTGTTCGAATCGTCCAGGACCTTGTCCCATTTCTGGAACCACTCCAGCTCGTTGGCTTCCTGCTCCCAGAAACCCAGCGGATCCTGGCGGGCTCTCTCCGCCATGGCCTCCCAATCCTTGAGAATTGCCTGGTCGCACACCTCCTGTGAGGGATAAAAGACCTCCCCTTCCAGCTCCGTCACATTTTCAGTCGCTTTTGTCACCATCTACTGCCTCCTCCGGGCGAACTATTTGGATATTAGCGGCTATTCTAATCCGGTTTGTTAAAAAATAAAGGGTCTATAGGTTACAAAAGACAGATTTGAGCAAGGCTTCATATCCCTGTTCCAGTATCAAGCATGGAAGTTGATGATTGTCCGTTCGCGCAATCACACCCCCGTCCGCCGAAGGTCTTTACTTTACGGCGCGCTTGAAATAGTAGAACGTGGTCCGGTTTGGGTAGAAGGCGAAGGAGATCATTTCCCAGCCCTCCTGCCCAAGCTTATTCACGTACTCATACAGAGCCGCGCTCTGTGATTCGGGGACAACCTCCTCGCCATTGAGGTAGATCCGGACCGACTGGGCATCATCCCGCATGGGGGCGGTCACTTCAATATATTCCCATTTTTTCACAGGTCTCTCCTTTTGGGTAAGCCAGGTCTCAAAGGAAAACGAAGCATGGAAAAACGGGAACCCTGACAGTGCTCCGTTTAAAAGCGAGTACGCTTGGGTATATTCAGTTGTAAGAGCGGTGGGACGAAGAAAGGGAGATGAGAGAAAGGTTTTTGTCCTGGTCCCTGGCGTGGGAACGGGAAAGCCCGCCCATATTACACCAGGGACCAGGGAAAAGGCTCACGCCGGGTGATCAGCTTCCATTTTTTAGCAGGGAACTGATTTCGAACATAGCGTCCGGGATTGGGATTTCTTCCACAATTGCCCATTCCTGGGAAAGAACACGCAGCATGGCTTCCAGGAATGCCGGTATGGTGCCATAAGCTGGTTTGTGGGACACGAAGGCGGATAGATCGCGTACCACCTCGCACTGCGCGTTGATGGTTCCCTGCCTGAGATGGTCCACCAGCGCTGACTGCCGCACGCGTCCATCCATGGTCAGGGGCAGGGGTTGGGCTTTCAAAATTTCACGGCATCGGTCGAGATCCTTTTTGCCGGCCAGCCTGCGTACGCCTGAATTTGATTGGTCAACCGGTACCCAGACGGTGCTGCCGCCTGGGATATCGATCTCATAATAGCGTCTGGAGCGTCCGCGTTCGAATTCCCTGTCTTCCAGCTTGACGATCTGCCCTACCCCGTGCTGTGGATGAACAACCCTCTCGCCAACCTCGAACATCAGGATGGTCCCTTGGTTAATAGCGGCGCTTGTTGCTATTCCCACTCCGGTTATTCGGGCGGTAGCCGCCACCGCCGCCGCTCCGTTCTTCACGGGGACGGGCAACGTTCACGGTCAGCTGGCGCTCGTCCAGGGTATAGCCATTGAACATGCTGATCGCTTTCTGTACCTCGCTCTGGGAACCCATTTCCACGAACGCAAATCCCTTGGACCGCTGGGTACCCGGTTCCTTGATCAGCGCCACGGAATTGACATTCCCAGCCTGCATGAAGAGCTCGCGCAGGCTCTGTTCCGTGGTTTGAAAGGACAGGTTGCCAACATACAATTTTGTTTCCATTTACTTCTCCTCTAGGGGCAAGGCCGTGGGCAATTAAGACAAAAACCGCCAACCCAAATATAAGGGTTGACGGCATCCAAAGCGCACTCGACCTTTAATAAGATGGACTGATTATATCATACTGACAATTTGAACCCATCGAAACAAGGAAACGGAGCTACTCCTTCGGTGCCTGAGCTTCTCCTCCCTGCAGTGGAGTAGGCGGCAAGAACCCTCACCGAATATTTTTACCGATCCTCTCGGAGCGATATTACAACTCTCCAGTTTCCACCTCTTTGTCTGGCCATTCTTTTAAGTTGCTCCTTAACCTCGTATCCTATAATGATTTCAACCAAAAGGGCCGGTCTGAAACGGTTATTCACCACCGCTTGTTCTTCCAACTACATTGTGATTGGCGTGTTTGAAACAGGGTTTCCTCATTGTTTACTGATTGTTAGGAGAAGGAGACAAAATGCCACTGTATATGGATCGACACTACGTCGTGGGAGCCACCAAGGCCGCGGTCGCGGACGCGCATGACAAGGACCTTGCCATCCAGGAAAAGTACCCGGTCAAGTTTTATACCTACTGGTTCGACGAGCCGCGCTGCACCGCCTTCTGCCTGATCGAAGCCCCGGACCGGGAAACCATTCAAAAGGCACATAATGAGGCGCACGGACTGGTCCCCAACGAGATCATCGAGGTGGATACCGGGGTTGTGGAGGCCTTTCTGGGTCGGGTCAAGGATCCGACGCCCGTGGATCTATCGGGAGAGCTGCCCATCGACAGCGCTTTCCGTGCCATCATGTTCACGGACTTGAAAGACTCCACCCTGATGACGACTGTGTTCGGAGATACCAGGGCTCTTCACTTGCTTCACGTCCATAATGCAATCATCCGCAATGCATTGCGCGAGTATCATGGAAATGAAGTCAAACATACCGGAGATGGGATCATGACTTCCTTCGCCAATGTGGAGGATGCGGTTAATTGCGCCATCACCGTCCAGAGAGGGTTTGCCGATCACAACCGGCACACACCGGAGGAGGATATGCATGTCCGGATCGGCCTGAGCGCCGGCGAGCCGGTCGAAGAGGATGGCGATTTCTTCGGGAGTGCCGTACAACTGGCGGCAAGAATTTGCGCCCATACCGAGCCCGATCACATCCTGGTGGCGCAGGTCGTGCGGGATGAGTGCAAATCCCACCCGGATGATTTTGTTAACCAGGGGGAGATCACGCCGAAAGGGTTTACCACTCCCATCTGTGTGCACGAAGTCAGATGGGAGTAAGAGAAATTCATGGAGTGTGTCTGGGAAATACTTTTCATATCTCACCACTAAGAAGCATACGCACCAATCCGCATCAGCAGCACTCGATGCAGATTGGTGCGTGGCAATTAAATCGAAAAGCCTTTCATGACACATCCCAAAACTTGTTAACGGCCAACGACCTCAGCAGGCTTTTTGGCCATCACTCTCCTCGGTTAAAAAGAGAAGCACCTGGATGTACATATGATCCAAAGAAGCCGCTTCGAGGACAAACCAGGTGCCTCAGGATGAATTGTAGTGCGAAAAGGAAACATATTGTGTCAGGAAAATCCCTCATTTGGTGAAAGGAATGTCATACTCGTACCCTGACACGCCGCGGGCCGAGATGGCCGCGATGAGTTGGTGTCTTTCTGGCAACAAGTCCTGGTGCGTGGCCTGTGCCGTAAGGTTATTCTTTTTCCTACAAATCTATCGAGAACACATAGGGTCTGTACGTCGGCCTCCCCGCCCGATCCAGTTGATGGCGGATCCAAGGTCCTGCCGGTGAGCGGAAATGGCTTGAGCAGGGGATGGGATACAGATAAAGAATTCTCCTAAGACTTACTGCTTCATTCCACCCCGTCCAGCAGCTTATGCCACGCGCCTGCAAGCGGCAGGAACCAGGGGGAGCCGTTGTAAAGACCCAGCGGCGCGCCGGGGAAATCGAATGCTGCCAGCGGGTGCTCCCGGATATTTCTCTTGAGCATTGCCTCTGCCACTGTCTTTCCCGAATGGGTCGCCATCGCAACCCCGTGGCCTGCATAGCCAAGCGAGTAGTAGATGCCCTCCGCTTCGCCGACGTGGGTCATCATATCGAAGGCGAAATCGAGCGTGCCGCCCCAGACGTATTCGACCTTTGCATCCCTTAGCTGCGGGTAGACCTGGACCATTTCCTTTTGCAGGATTTCGGCACTGCGCTTGATGGTGTTGGCCGTCTCGGGGAAAAAGGCGGCGCGCCCCCCGAAAATCATGCGATTGTCCCACAAGCGGAAATAGTTCAGGTAATGTTTGTAATCGAAGATCATCCGGTTCTTCGGGCTGAGCTCATGCACCAGTTCCTCTGGAAGCCTCTCGGTAGCGATGATGAAGGACCCGATCGGGATGATTTTCTTTTGAAGCTTCTTTGTGACCTTCCCTGTATAACCGGAGGTGGCCACCAGGACAGAGTCTGCAAGGAGTGCGCCTCGTTCTGTTTGGACGAGGAAGCGGCTCCCACTGCGCTCCAGCCGTTGGACGCCTGCCCGGGCATGGAGAGTGGTCCCGGCCTTTTCCGCGGCACAGGCCAGCCCGGCGACATATTGGGCCGGGTTCAACCCGCCGCTGACCTCATCGACCAGCGCCCCGTGGTAAAGGTCCGAGCCGATCTCTTCCTGCTGTTTATCTCTCGAGACCACATAGACTTTGTGGCTGAATTCCCGTTCCATGAATTCCACTTCTTCCTTCAGCGCCTCGAAGTGTTTGGGTTTGTTGGCGGCCAGCAGGTGGCCGCAGCGTACGAACCCGCAGTCGATCTGCTCTTCGTTGACGATCTGCTCGACAGTGTCGATTGATTCCAAAGAGTATTGGAACAATCGTTTGGCCAGCTCCCGGCCATAACGCTTCTGGATGGTTCCCATTCCCAGCTTAAGGCCCGTCAGTACCATGCCGCCGTTGCGCGAGCTGGCGCCCCATCCCATGGTTTGCGCCTCCAGGACGGCCGTCCTGACACCTTGCCGTGCAAGGGTACGGGCAGCGCTCAAGCCGGTGAACCCGCCGCCGAGAATGGCAACATCCACTTTCTCCGGGAGAGGGACCAGATTACGGTCATCCGGCATTGGAACTGTGGTATGCCAAAAGATCTGCTGCTGGACGGTCATGTGCACTCCCTTTCGTGTGTCAAACCTTGCTGATGTGGAAAAGTCATCTTCTTGGTCTGCGGCGGATCACCCGCTGCACGACAAATCCCTGGATGATAATGCCGGTCAGCACCAGGAGAAAAAATATGAGCCCACCTGCGGTCGTTTGAAGCGAAACAGAATTAAGGATCAGCGCGGCGCCCGCGATGGAGGAGAAAACGATGAGCGCCCAGTCAAAGAGCACCATGACCAGGATCACCCCGATGATCCCACCGATGATATAGAGCGCCCAGGGAAGCATATCTCTCCCCATGCCAAGCCTGGTGGCCAAGGTGGTCAGGATAAACCCGCCTGCCAGGAAGCCTGCGATACCTACCGCGATCCTTTGCAGGAAGATCGCAAGCAGGGCAAATGCGACGCCCAGGAACAGGCCGATGAGAAGCCCGGTGGTCTGTGACATCTGGGGAAACAACGATGCCAGTTGCAGCCCGGTAATAAATCCCAGCGCAGCGACGAACAACCAGAAAAGCCTGCGCCCGGCAACCAGCAGCGCAATCCCCAGTAGGACACTGATCAGGCCGGTCAATCACACCTCCAAATGTATAAGCTCCATCCTGCAAAGGGTGTACGGAGGGATCCAATAGGGCTGGCGATATCACCTCTGCAAGTTTTTAAAACGATAAGGAACGCACAAGCCGGATCAATCGTAAATCATTCAGGTAAACTGATGATGAGATCCCATCCGTCCTTTATCTCTCGGCCTGCCTTTGAGATTGCATGATGATCGCCTGGGTCACTGCGCCCACGATGAAGAGACCCGCTGCGATCAGGATCTCAAGCATGGGATCCAGCACAAACAGATTGACGATGTAGTAGGCACCGATCGCGGCGGTCACCAGGATCAAGGCCCAATCCGTGAATACGCCGATGATCAGCGCACCAATGACGCCGCCAACCAGGAACGGCAGCCAGGGCACGAAGAGCGTATTTGGATAAAAGTATTCCACCAGGAAGAGGCCGCCTGCCAGAAAGCCTGAGATGAAATAGCCCAGACGCTCGTTGAGCAGGACGGCGGCCGCGGCAATAATGCCGAGCCCGATCATAAATGCATAATCGGCCCAGCCAGGCCACTGCGGCGGCAGGAGCGGGGTCAGCCGGAATCCGATCAGGGCCGCCATGGCTCCCGCAAACAGAAAATTAATCTCGTGTCCCAAAAAGAGCAGAATGCCTCCGATGACTCCTCTTACGATGAGCATATGTCACTCCTTTCCGGTAATAAGCCCACTATCGTGTTTCGCGCAGAATCTCACGCAGACTGATCTGGAGCTCCTGTGGCAGGTCGGGCAGCATCCTCCTGAGCGCCACCGAGGGAAGCGGACTGCGGGTCGCTTTCAGGGTTTGCTCGAGGAAATACGTGGTCTCGCTCGGCGAAGCGTCATACAGGGCGGTGATCAGTTCCTGCAGGTCGAATTGTAACGTTGGCGGGGCCGCTTTGAGAATAGGACCAATGATTTCGAAGATGGGGGGCAGGTTGTCAAAATCGGGCGATGAAATGAGAGGCACCAGTGCCTGGATGCCGTTCGACCACATCCGCTGGCGGGCAGGATGCAGCCATTCCTTGACCAGCACCAGGAAGAGGTCTGGCGTTTCCTTCCGCAGGCGGGTCAGGCTGGTGGTGAGAAGGGCGGCACGCACCTCCGGGTCGCGTACCGCCTGGGTCCAGGCGGTCAGGCGGGCGAGCAGCCGTTCCTCCTGCGGCGGGATCCTTCCCAGCAGGAAGGCGGCCAGCAGACGTGTTTCGAGCCAGCCTTCATCCCAGAGCACATCGGCCAGCTCGAGCGCCTGGATGGGCTTTTTTCCTGCCACCGGTCCGAGCTCGGTTTCGATCTGGCGCAAAACAACCGTTGGCGTCCGGTAAGTGGGCAGCACCGATGAAGGAGCAACACTCAGGGTGCGCAGCGTTCGGTTGACGTAATGATCCAGGATCTCGCGATGAGCGCGCAAAAACTCTGGCGGCTGGTCAAAGAGATCGGCCAGCTGGGCGGTCTGTTTCTTGAGGCGGGCCAGATCGATCGCGGGCATGGAGATGGAGGTGTCAGGAACCCGGTATCAAGCGTCAGGTGCCAGGAATGAAAACCTGACACCTGACACCAAATCACCTGACATGTTAATATGCTTTGGCAAAATAGACTTTGCGCTTTGAAGTCTTGCCGCACACGACGCAGGTTCCTTCCTGGTCGGGCTGATGGAAAGGAATGTTGCGGGTCGTGGCTTTCGTTTCCTCCTTGACCCTGGCTTCGCACTCACGGGATTCACACCAATACCCAAACGCCCAGCCATCCTTGACGGCTTCCTTCAGCTCATCAAAGTTTTCGACATCGTGAATGTTTGCATCCCGGTATTCGGTGGCGCGCTTCAGGAGCGAAGCCTGGACCTCGGCGAGCAGGCCGTTTACTGACAAAGCCAGATCCGCCTGGGGGACAAAGGTTTTGCCTTCCCGCCCGGGCCGGTCGCGGCGGGCGAGGGCGACCGTCCCTTTTTCCACATCCTTGGGGCCGATCTCCACCCGGACGGGGACACCGCGCATCTCCCAGTCGTTGAACTTGAAACCACTGCTGACATTGTCGCGGTCATCCATCTTGATGCGGATGCCGGCGGCCTTGAGCTCCATGAAAACGCGATCGGCCACTTCCATGACCCTGCTCTTTTCGGCGTCGTTCTTATAGATCGGGACGATGACTGCCTGGATGGGTGCCAGGCGGGGAGGCATCACCATGCCCTGGTCGTCGCCATGGACCATGATGATCGCACCGATGATGCGCGAGGAGATTGCCCAGGATGTCGTTTCCGCATACTGCAACTGATTTTCCTTGTTCAGGAACTGGATGTCGAACGCCTTTGCAAAGTTGGTGCTGAAATAATGGGATGTTCCGGACTGCAGGGCCCGCTTGTCCCACATCATGGCTTCGATGGACGTGGTGGTGTGCGCCCCGGCAAACTTCTCGGTCTCGCTCTTCGTCCCCGTGAATACAGGGATGGCAGCTTCCTCCCGGCAGAAACGCTCATAAATATCGAGAATTCGATACATCTCTTCTTTTGCCTCTTCGGCAGAGGCATGTGCGGTGTGGCCTTCATGCCAGTAGAACTCGGCCGTGCGCAGGAACAGCTTGGTGCGTAATTCCCAGCGCAGCACCGATCCCCACTGCACGATCAGGATGGGCAGGTCGCGCCAGGATTTGACCCACTTCGAGTACATATGACCGATAATGGTCTCAGAGGTGGGACGGACCGCCAGCTTTTCCTCCAGCTCCTCGCCGCCGCCATGCGTGACCACGGCCAGCTCGGGGGCAAAGCCTTCCACATGCTCCTTTTCCTTTTCGAAGAAGGAAAGAGGGATCAGGATGGGAAAGGCCGCGTTCACATGACCGGTTTTCTTAAACTCAGCATCGAGCCAGGATGTAATGTTTTCCCACAGCGCCCAGCCGTAGGGCTTAACAACCATGCAACCTCGCACGGGCGCGTAGTCTGCCATGTCCGCCCGGATCACGAGCTGGTTGTACCATTCTGAAAAGTCTTCTGTACGGGATGTCAATTTTTCTTCAGCCATTTTAGCTCCAGAGATTAGAGGATTAGATATTCGATGAGTAGATCCGTGGAGGATTTGTTTCCAGAGATCGGAGAATTGCGGATCATCAGTGACGCCTCTCCATTCTCTAGTCTTTACTTTCCAGTAACTCCACAGCAGTAGGCACATCGGGTGCGAATTGTAAAATCTCGCGCTGCGATGCGGTCGTATAGGGGTCAAACGCCCGGAAGAACTGATCGAACGTGGACTGCCAGCCGCGCCCGATCAGTATGAGCGGCCTCCGGTGCAGGGACTCCACGATCATCAGGTTCCACATGAGGGAGATTTCGGTCAGCGTGCCGGGGCCGCCAGGCAGAGCCAGTGCCGCATCCGATTCGTGGATGAGGGTGTGCAGCCGCTCGATGAGCGTTTGCCTCTTGAGCTCTTCCTTCACCCATGGGTTGGCGCTGCGAGGCCGCCAGCGCTCGATATCGGAACACGTCACCCCGATGACATGCCCGCCAGCTTCGTTGGCGCCGCGTGAGACGGCCTCCATGGTGCCAATGTAGCCGCCCGTCAGGACCGTGTGCCCGCGTTCGGCCAGCAGCCTGCCAAGAGCCTGCGCCTCGGTATAGGCTTCATCGCCTTCCCTGGGTAGTGAACCGCCAAAAACAGATACTCGCATGGATACTCTCATTCAGGTGTGAAGATTTAGGGTCGAATGTTAAAGTCTGCAGCGTTTGACTTTCAACCTTCTACTTAGATCTCTTGATCCCAAACCCGTGTCTTGTTGATCTCGATCTTGTCCAAAATCGCCTTTTCCAGGTCAATTCCGGTGACGGATGCCAGCTGCATCAAATATAATGCCACGTCCGCCAGCTCGCCGGCCAGTTCGCCGGGTTTCCTGGCATTCTCCCTGAACTGGTAATGCTCCAGGATCTCCGCTGCCTCCACGGCCAGCGAGATCGCCAGGTTGCGCGGAGTCTGCGGCCGCTTACTGTCCTCTTCATACCATCCCTTCGACCTTACCAGGTTGTTCATCTCTTCGGTTAGCTGTTTGATATCCATTTTTCCCTCTTCACTTCCCTCTCCTTAAGATGAGAGGCCGGAGGTGGGGTTGCAACAAAAAACGGCTCGCCAAAGTCTGGGAGCCGTCCGGTCCACGCGGAACTGAACCTTATCCAGACCTGGCAGGTTTGCACGTTCGCGGGGACGGGAACGGGTTCAATACGAGTAAGGCAGTCCTGTGTTTCATGGCGCACATTATACCTGAATTTCTGATGCGGACGATGTCCGAATTTGAAGAACACCTGAAGAACTGATTCCAAAACACTACCTGCGAGGGGTGCAGGCAGGCCTGGAGAGGCATATGATTGAAATGAGCAGGTACAATTGGATAAAGGTAGTTCCTGATGCCGCCATTTCTACAGTTCATCATCCGCCGCTTCCTGATCATCCCCCTTTCCCTCGTGATCATTACGATGATCCTATACGCGGGCGTCATGCTTACACCGCCCGAGGCGCGAGCGCAGTTGTATTTCCCACCGAACATGAGAGTCATGTCGGAAGAGCGGCTAAAGCAGTTTACAGAGATCATTATCGAGCGCAACCACCTGCGGGATCCATATCTGGTTCAGTATGGATACTGGGTCCAGTCTCTCCTGATGGGAACGTGGGGGTACAGCCCAAGCATGAAAACACAAGTCCTGCCCGCCTTGCTGGAACGAACGCCGGCCACCCTGGAGCTCACCTTTTATTCCTTATTGATCTTCATTCCTCTTGGCCTGCTCAGTGGCGTGATCGCCGGGTGGAAGCCGTACGGCTGGAGGGATACCCTGTTCCGTACCATGGCTTTCATTGGGATGGCCATACCGCCTTTTGTGCTGGCGATCCTGTTTCTCTCGGTTTTTTATATGAGCCTGGGATGGTTTGCACCGGAACGGATCGATTACAAAACCGGTTTTGAGATCTCCAAGGAAACCTATCATGCCCTGACCGGGTTTATTACCGTCGACGCCCTGATCAATGGTCGTCCGGATATCTTTGTGACCGGGCTGCGTCACCTGGCCATGCCGGTGCTGATCCTATGTATCTACAACTGGGCCCTGCTGGGACGGGTCACCCGCTCGCTGATGATGGAGCAGAGGAACAAGGAATATATCGTCTCAGCCCGCGCCCGCGGATTCTCGGACAACCGCGTCATGTGGAGGCATGCCTTCCGGAGTATTCTGGCGCCTTCCCTGACCAGCGTTGGCCTCTCCGCGGCGAGCATCCTGACGGGCACCTTTATCGTTGAGATCATTTTCAGCATGCATGGCGTTTCAGAAGTCCTGGCCAGCTCGATGAAAGGCACGGCAGATGCGCCGGCTGCACTTGGCTTTGCAATTTATAGTGTCATCATGGTACTGACCCTGATGTTCTTTGTGGATGTCCTGCAGGCCATCTTCGATCCGCGCATCCGGGAGGAGGTGCTTAAGACATGAGACGTCTGCGCCGCTTCTTCTCCCGCTGGCAAAACTGGCTTGGTTTTTTGCTTGTCATGCTTTTCGTTCTGATGGCTGTTGTCGCGCCGCTCCTTTCGCCCATGGATCCAAAGGACCCGGGACTGTTCAAAAAGGTGGGCCATACGCGCGCCGAAAAACTGGATATCTCCCCTCATCCACCGTCCGATATTGCTCCTCTTGGCACACTGCCGTATCAATACAGCGTGTATCATACGCTCGTCTGGGGCAGCCGGGATGCGCTGCGTTTCGGGCTGATTGTCGTTCTGATCTCCGGGTCGTTCGGCGTGATATGGGGGGCCAGCGCAGGTTTTGCAGGTGGGGGCGTCAATACGGTCATGATGCGGGTGGCGGATGCATTCCTTGCTTTTCCAGTGATTGCAGGCGTGGTCTTCCTGCAGCAGTTAACGGCGATTGCCGTGGAAGCAGCAGGCGGGATCTACTATTTCAACTTTTTCGGCCAAGGTCCTCGGATCGACAATGTAGGGACCTCGCCGATTCAGGTTGTGCTTGGATACATCAGCCCCATCATGCTGAGCTTGATCCTTTTCCTATGGATGCCTTATGCGCGCATGACGAATTCCATGGTGATCTCCCTCAAGAATACCGAGTTCATTCATGCCTCCAGGGCGCTGGGCTCCTCCTCGCTCCGCACTGTCTTCCGCCACATTATTCCGAATTCCCTCGCGCCATCGATCGTGCTGATGGCCAGAGATGTGGGTGGTGTGATCATCCTGCAGGCTACTCTCACATTTATCCAGCTCGGCGGAGATTCGCCCTGGGGGGATATCCTCTCCCAGGGACGGAGCTTTATCATCAACGCAGGGGGGCTGCTTCACTACTGGTGGGTCTACATTCCGGCCACGGCAGCCGTGATGCTTTTTGCAATTGCCTGGAATTTACTGGGCGATGGCCTGAATGATCTTATGGATCCGACGGCTGGTTTTGATTATTACCGGCCTCCCTTTTGGCAAAGAGTGTTCAGGAAAAAACGAAGTCAAATTCCGCTCGAACCCGGGCACTCCATGGGGGTGGCGGAAGTTTCCCCTCAGGTCGCTTCTCCAGAACGCACACAGGAAAGGGAATCGGCACCGGTTCACAAGCTCATGTATTCCGATGGTACCGACCCGCTGTTACTGGCGGCACGCGACCAGATCGCAAATGGCAATCTCTCCGGCGGTCTCCATGCCTATCGTCACTTGATCCAGCACGACCGGATGATCCGTGAGATATTGCCCGACCTTGCTCAGTTGGTCCAGAAGTATCCGCGCGACCCCCTTGCCTGGCAGACGCTTGGAGATGCATTGTCGAAGAATGGGGATGCAGCCCACGCCGCCCAGTCCCATGAGCGGGCCCGGAGGCTTAAGCAGTGAGCCAGCCAGCCCCTGAATATTCAAAAATGAACCTGTCCGATCGACTGGAATCCTTTTTGACACCTGAAACGCTGTCCGTCATCCGCCTGGTGAAGATGGAGGCCGAGCGGCAGGAACTGCCCCTGTATATCGTCGGTGGTTCCGTACGGGATCTGCTCCTGGGTCGCCCGGTCAAGGATATCGACTTCACCATAGAGGGGGATGCCGCCAGGCTGGCCGAGGCCCTCCTGCGGCGATATGCAGGCAGGGTGGTGTTCCACTCCCGTTTTGGCACTGCCGCATGGACCCTGGACGAGACGACGTTCAATCGATTAGGCGTGCCGTTGTTGGGAGCCTCTGCCTATCCTGCCTCGCTCGACCTGATCTCCGCCCGCTCGGAAAGCTATTCCCAGCCGGGGGTTCTCCCGACCGTAAAGCGCTCCACGCTCCCGGATGACCTCCGCCGCCGTGACTTTACCATCAATGCCATGGCCCTGCGCCTGGATGGCAGCCGGTATGGCCAGCTCTACGATCCGCTTGGCGGGCAGGAGGACCTCGCCCGCAGACAGATCCGTATCCTGCATGCGCGGTCCTTTGTGGACGATCCCACGCGGATGATTCGGGCCGTACGATATGCGGAACGATACGGATTCCAGATCCAGGAAGAGACGCTGCATCTGATCGATAACAATGCCCGGAGTATCCTGTCCGGCTTGAGCGGCGAGCGCCTTCGTCACGAATTCGATCTGATCTTTGAGGAGGAAAATCCCTCTGTGATGCTGCAGCGCCTTGCCGAGCTGGATCTGCTCAATCCGATCAACCCTGTTCTGCATCATGCCAACTTCGAGCTGCCCTTCATAGACATTCTGCCTGCCGAATTTGGCGGGATCACTATTCCCGACATCCACTCCTTCAAACAGACACTGGGTTGGATCTTATGGCTGATGCCGCTCTCGGCTTTTGATATTGATCTCCTGTCCAGGAGGCTGGATTTCCCTGCACTCTTGACCAAGTCCGTGCAGGCTGCCTCCGCCCTGATCGCCAAGCTGCCCACCACGCTGGCCTGGAAACCCAGCCAGTGGACTTTTTATCTGGAAGAGCTGCCCTCCACCTCTGTCTATGCCGTCTACTTGATGCGGATGGAACCGGCCTTGCGCGATTATCTTGTGATCTGGCGCAAGGTCAAACCGACGATCAACGGCAACGATTTAAAACAACGCGGCCTTCAGCCGGGCCCTCGTTATACCGATATCCTGCGCCAGCTCCGCGCCGCCTGGCTGGATGGGGAGGTACAGAGCAGGGAGGAAGAATTAAAGCTCCTGGAAACCCTGGGAACTTAGAAGGCCACGCTTGCAGTGTGGATTTACTGTAGAAACCATTCCCACGGCCGGAAACACACAACAAAAAAGGATGCGGCAACATTACCGCATCCTTTAAATACAATCTATCGCTTTTACTTCTCAAAATACTCGATCAGCTGTTTTGCATGGACCACGCCGTCGAAACCCGGCAGATCTCCTTTTCGGAGTTTGGCCTTTTCGCCATCCGGGTCGCCCAGGCAGGAGACGATCACATCGCCGGCCTCCACGTCCTCCTTTTCGGTATAGCCATTCGTGGTGACGATGGTCTGCATGCAGGCGGCCTTGGCAGCCTTGACCCCATTCTTGGAATCTTCGACCACGAAGCATTCCTCCGGTTGAAGGCCAAGCTTTGAAAGCGCCAGGTTATAGATCTCCGGATCGGGCTTCTTATTTTTGACCACATCCCCGGCCAGCACGATATCGAACTTGATATCCGATAGAATCTTCCCGGTAATGGCCCGGGCAGCCTGCTCGTTGGAAGTGGTACACACACCAATCCTGGTCCCTGCCTCCATCAGCTCCTTCATGAAGCGGTGGATGCCGGGGCGGAGGGGGAGCTTGCCGCTCTCGATCAGTTCCACGAAAATGGTCGTCTTGCGCTTGTGCATTTCCTTGACGAGGCTGTCGATCTCCTCCTCGGTCAGCGGCCTGGAAAACCCTTTCGTCTTCCAGTGGTGCTTCATGCGCTCCTTGCCGCCTGCGATCTGGAGCAGCTCGTGATAGTATTCCACATCCCACTCATCTGTGAAGCCAAATTCCTTGAAGGTCATGTTGAACGACACGCGGTGTCCGTCCCGCTCGGTGTCGATGATCACGCCATCCTGGTCGAAGAACGCTGCTTTTATCTGGGTCATGGTTTCCTC
>JBLMZU010000117.1:0-7762 GCA_050258995.1 Bacteroidota bacterium | reverse complement strand
TCTCAATCTTGCACGACGCGTTTACTCGTCGGTTTGAGGCGAAGCTTCGTTAGTGTAGCAGGTGGGGCAGCGTTTTCATGTAATCAAAAGCAATTTATCCAGCTTTTCGAATTATGTTCCTCTGCAATATAAATTACGCATTCCTGTCACTACAGTTCTCTTGTATACAGCCACATAGGGAGCAGTCCGAGCTTACTTTACGCCTGTCAGAACAAAAACCTTATTCTGCTCGTTCTGGCACGAATTTACTCTTATTGCAACAATATGTCATCAATGGCATAATGATCAATAAACACCACGGGCTTCATTATCTCGTTGTACATCGTCTCCCCACTTTTCATCCATCCCCATCGATGTTTTCCTTCCCCGAACCTGATCACCTTGCAGTCCTCGTGTGCTCACATTCCTGTATTTGACCCTGCCACACAAGTTTCCATGGCAAGAATGGATAACATGCGGAAGAAGAAGAACATCACCCATCCTCCCGTTTCTGATTTACGGCTTAAAGCAGAGCTGAAGTTAAGGGAACTGAAAAAGAGATCTACGCCGTCAGCTGCGACAGAGCTGGATATATCGCGCCTTATCCACGAATTGGAAGTGCACCAGATCGAATTGGAGATACAGAACGAACAACTGCTGCAATCGCAAGCTGAATTGGAATCGACACTAAATGGTGTAATTCCATTGAGGGCAGACTTCATGGTGAACAATGTTCAGGGTTGCCATCTGTTCATCTGAGATTTTTTCACCTGTGACATATTTCTTTCGGACATGGTGAGCCGAAACGACCAAGCCGGTTTGTGTTTTCGTTTCTCGAATGTAATGAGCAGCAAGCGTAAAGGTTCGCAACGGACAACCAGTCCAGGTCTTGCTGATTTCGCTGAACAGCCGATGTTCGACGGGATTCCATTTGGAGGCGCCTGTCGGATAGTGACACACTGTCACAATTAAATCAAAGCGATCGGCGACCTTATTTTGCAGATGATATTTCCAGGCTCTGGATACAGCACTGTTACTGCCGCCACTATCGGTCTCGATCAACAAGCATCTGGAGTTTGGGAAACGCAGCAGTCGTTCGGTGGCACACCAGGCGGCAATATTATCGACTGCAAAGCCAGGGACATCTGCGGAACGTCCGAGGTACACCGTGCCATGATTGAACTGGAGATCATAAACGCCATATGGAACTGCGGTGCCCAGTGCATCTTGCTTGAAATCATGCACATTGACCCGTTCGGCTGTCTGACACCAAACTCGTCCAGGGTTCCGAAAGTTGCCAATCAACTCCCTTTTCTTCGTATCCGTACTGATATGAGGCTCGCCTGCCTCTTGATGTTGCCGACGTTGTTCCTGAATATGTTCAAACTGTTCATTACGTTCTGGATCTTGCTGCGAACAGATTTGCTTGGTGTTGACGCACAGACGGTAATGATGCACTTTCAGTAAACGACTGATTACTGGCCTACTCACTCGATGGCTTCCCAGGCGTTCTTGAATATCGCTCAAGCGACAATTCAACCACTTGCGGCTGCTCATCGGGTCACCAGTTCCAGGAGCTTTGGCTCTAACTGCGGGTCTTTTTTTCAGCCCGCCAGCGCCCGCCGCCTTCCTGTCGTTGTCGCTCGACGGGCACTGTTACAAGTTGCTCCTGCATTTCAGTTTTGCCACGACGAATCGTCTTTTCATCCAGACCGGTGATGAGCGCCAATTGGCGGTCACTGGGTCCATCGGCTTCTTCCGCTAAGGTCGCCACATACCAACGCCGTTGTGGTTCATTCAGACGACTCAAAAAGAGGTTGATCCGTTGATGGCGTTTGATAACTTCTGTATCAAGTCCCGTTTGACAGGTTTCACATTCACATTGATGTATGATTGGCTCGCCGCTCATGTCGCAAGTATAGTCCATGTGAGGGAAGTTATAAATTTACGAACCCTAAGTCTATACGCTGAGCTCTATGCCTTTGCGCCAGTAGGGTACTTTACGCTAACTCGGGATGGTACGATCCGCCGCGCAAATTTGACAGGAGCAAAACTGCTCAACATGGACATCAGTGAATTGATCAGAAGACGCTTCGAAGTTTTTGTGGAGCTTGAATCCCAGAGGGCTTTTCGAGAATTTCTTGCCCGGGTCTTTCTGAACGAGAAGAAACAGGCGTGCGAGGTCCCCCTCGAGCTAGGTGATGGTGCTGCGCAATTATGGGTGTATATAGAAGCCGTCACCAATCAGACCAGCCTGGAGCAGGATATCTGCTATGCCATTGTGAGTGATATCGCAGAACGTAAACGCGTCGAGGAAGAGCTGAGGAAGTTAAGCATACATGATATGCTGACCGGTTTATATAATCACGGCTTTTTCCTGGCAGAGCTCGCACGGCTCCAATGAGGACGGGAATTCCCGGTGAGCATTGTAATGGTGGATGTGGATCATCTCAAACAATTCAATGATGAGCACGGTCACGCTGCAGGTGATGAGCTGCTCAAACAGGTAGCCAGGGTCTTGATGAGCGCTTTCCGCGCGGAAGATGCGGTGGCATGCGGTGGCACGCATTGGCGGCGATGAGTTTGCCGTATTATTGCCTGCTACCGATGCCCCTGCTGCAGATATTTCACTCCAGCGTGTCCGTGACGTGATTCGTGAGAATAATGCGCGCGAGACAGAGATACCGATCCACATTTCCATGGGTGTCAGCACGGCCGATAAGGTTGAACGCTTAACCGCTGCACTTAAGGAAGCCGATTTGAACATGTATCGGGAAAAACGAAGACATTAGATGTCTGATGCCACGAACCAGCTTTTCTGACATAGACTGACCGAAAAAACCAACGGCTCAAGCTACGCGCAGCTCTTTACTGATATATATTTCCCCCCGCAATACCTGATCGATTCCTTCGATGATGCCCTTTGAACTGTCCTTGATGGCATACCCACGTGCACCTGCATCCAGGCCGCGTTGGACATAAAGACTGGACATATGACCGGAGATCAACAGACAAGGAAGAAGGGGATACAGATCGCCAAGCCGGGCTACCAGATCGATGCCACTCATTTGGGGGAGCGACACGTCGACCAAAAGCAGATCAAGGTCAAGATTTGGTAGTAGTTGTAGCGCTTTCTCTGCTGTATTTACCACCTTAACGACTGTCAGATCAACTCTCTGTGCAAGTACCAGTAAAAGAGCTTCGGCAAATATCGGATGATCCTCAACCAGCAAAAGTCTCGTCATGGCCTGGCTGCTGCATCTCCAACTGGAATACGGATAATCATCAGCGTTCCAGCATTCTCTCTGGAATCGACCTCCAGGTGGCACCCAAACACTTTCAGCTCCTGTTGGATGCTTCTCAATCCCCGGCCGCGTTTTTTATGATCCTGGAAAGCCGCAAAATCAAAACCTTTTCCTTCGTCGCGCACAATGATCTGAGCCCAGTCCTGATCGACCTGCTCCATCGTGATCCTTGCCTTCGAGCTTCCAGAATGTTTGACAACATTAAAAAGGAGCTCCCGGACCGCCTGGAACAATGTGAGCTGTAACCCTTCTTCGAATTTGAGCTGGAAATCTGCAGCGTTCAATTCAACATCCAGACCATATAGCTCCTTCATCTGCGAGGAAAGCGCAAGCAGACCAAATGTGAGACCTTCATGAAGTGAATCGAACGGACTGAGATCCGTGGTGAGCTGACGGGTCAGGGTAATGGCTTCGCCCAGCCACTCCACAGGTTTCAAAAGATCCCTTCCCCCCGATGCAGGACCTTCACGCTGGGATGCCTCGTTCATATTATTAAGATAGAGCTTAAGGGCAAAGAGACGCTGCTGCAGGTCATCATGTAGCATTTGCGCGATCCGCTGGCGCTCCTGGTGTTCCACCATCTTTCGTTCTATGTTGAGCCTGTGGATTTCCTGTTCGGCTTTGACGCGCTCCGTAATATCGACCAGGGTAATCAGGGCGGCATCCGTTTCGTGAATATAAATAGGCTGCGTCGAGACCAGGATCGAGCGGGTTTCTCCCGAGGGAAGCAGCAGCTCTTTTTCAAAATTCCGGATGCTGCCATCCAGGCTGAGTTCATTTGTCTCCCCGTCCAGGGCCAGGTTGAACTCCCCGGCATCATGTTCCATCACATGATCATGCTTCAGTGCCAGGTAATCGAGAAGAGCAGCGTTGGCATTCATGATCCGCCGGTCATGCTGCCGGATCAGCAGTGTTGGAACCGGACTGGCATGGAAAAGTTTGTAGAACGACTCGTAGTTCTGGCGGACACGCTCCGCGTTCTTGACTTCGGTAATATCCACGAACGAGATCACCACACCATCGATCCGCTTATCCATGGTTCGATACGGGAGCAGGCGGATCAGCATCGAGCGGTTGTCAGGGCCTGTAGACTCCCGTTCAATCGTAACCAGGTCATCCAGGACCGTACTGGCATCCTCGACAAGATTCTGATACCCCAGCTTGTGAGTAAAATCCGAAATGGATCGCCCGGGGTCCGCTGGCTTGATGTTGAATAGTTTCTCCATGCCGGGCGAATAGCGTTTGATCTTGAGATCGCGGTCCAGAAAAAGGGTGGCGATCTGCGTGGCATCCATCAGGTTTTCCAGATCGCTGTGAGCACGGGAGATCTCCTCAACGTTGTTCCGAAGCTCGCTGTTGACGGTCTGTAATTCTTCATTAACAGATTGGAGCTCCTCCTTGCTTGTCTCCAGCTCCTCCATGGTGGAACGGTACTCCTCATTCACGGACTGCAGCTCCTCGTTGGCAGCCTTCATCTCCTCGTTGGAGCTATTGAACTCTTCCAGGGAGGATTGCAACCGGGCCCGTAAATGGAGCACTTCGCCTTCCAGTTGTTGCAGCATTTCACCGCTTGGTTGTACAGACTTATCTTCGGCTGCTCCTTGTAACACATCTGTTGCACTTTCATCCTCCATAAAGCTCACCAGGGCCCTGCGGATCCGCTCCGTGTTTTGCTCCGCATTTCGGTTGTCCGGGCGGACAGCGATCACAACCTGCCCCATCTTCCCGTCGAAATGTACGAGCAGTGGGGTCGAGACACTCGATTTCCCCTTCTCAAACGCCTGAAAGAGAGCCGAGCGCAGCTCTGTTTGTAGTTCCGGTCTCACTAGATGCAGCAGGTGGTTGGTAACAGGTCCGCCAGGATGTACCAGGTAACGTCCGGCTGATTCTGAGATATTCAGGATCATGTAATCCTCGTCCACCCAAATGCTGGGTGGGCCAAGCGCTTCAAGAGCTTTTAAATGATCTTCAATGACAGGCATATCGTTTACCAACCTCTTCTGATTCCCTCGCAGCGGGAGGACTGCCTCATGGCTTCGTGCGGGCACTCCTTTCACAGGCAGGGCGGGCACGTGAGGATGTTTACCGGTCCATGGCCTGGCTTTGTAGATGCGGTGCGACTTATCCACCGCACTGAACAGCTCTTTCACCGAGTCAGCCGACTCCGAGCCTCCCAAAAAGAGATAGCCGTCCGGCACAAGGGCATAGTGGAAGGTATCGAGCACAATTGCATGAACTTCACGCTGGAGATAGATCAGGAGGTTGCGGCAGGAGATCAGGTCCAGTTTTGAGAAGGGCGGATCGCGTAGAACGCTATGTTTGGTGAAAAGGACCAGGTCGCGCAGCTCGCGCTTGACCTGGTAATGACCGTTTTGATAGCTGAAGAACCGCTCCAACCGTGCTTTACTGACATCCGCTTCGATGGCGGAGGGATAAATTCCCTCCCTTGCCTGAGACAGGGCCCGATCGTCCAGGTCTGAGGCAAAGATCTGGATCTGAATCCTCTCCTCAAGGGTTTCGGCATACTCCAACAGCAGTATGCCGAGAGTATAGGCCTCTTCGCCAGTGGAGCAGCCAATCGTCCAGGCTCGGACTGCATCCCCTTCGTGTTTGTTTGCGAAGAGGGCGGGGATGACCGTATTGGCCAGTGCATCCCATGACCCAGCGTCGCGGAAGAAATTGGTGACTCCGATAAGAATATCGTTGAACATGGCGGATGCTTCGTCGTTGTTCTGACGCATGTAGCTCTGATACTCGTCAAGAGTTTCATATCCGCCGAGCTGCATGCGCCTTTGTATGCGGCGCAGAACGGTCGTGTGTTTGTACTGGCGGAAATCGTGCCCGGTACGGGCGTTGACATGCGCCAGGATGTGCTGCATGGTCTCCTGCTGCTGATGGGTAAGGTCATCCGGGTCCTGAGGCAGGGTGCCCGGATATCTTGCGTATTTCATCAATATGTCTGCCAGTTCGCTGACGGGCAGGACCACATCGATGATACCGGTGTCGATGGCGGCGCGCGGCATGCCATCATATTCGGCTTCCTCAGGCGACTGCACCATGAGCAGACCGCCCTCTTCCTTGATCGCCTTGATGCCAACGGATCCATCCGATCCGGTTCCGGAAAGGATGATGCCGACGATATTATTATGCGCCTTCGCCAGACTGCGGAAGAAATGATCCACGGGACTGCGCAGGCCGCGCGGTTCATCGTACTCCTTCACGTCCAGTTTGTGGTCTGCCATGAGAATTTCATGATTGGGAGGGAGTACATAAACGTGATCCGCTTCCACATCCACCACTCTGGTAACCTGGCTGACCTGCATCCTGGTATCCCCCTGCAGGATATCTGCCATCACGCTTTCGTGCTCAGGATGAAGGTGCGTAATAACGACAAAAGCCATACCCGTGGTTTCGGGTAGGGCTTCAAAAAAGGATCGCAAGGCCTTCAAGCCGCCAGCAGAAGCGCCAATGCCAACAATAGTCAATCCATTTTCCTGGGGAGGGGGAATCGGCTGATTTATTTTTCGTTGTGTACTTTGTTGTTTGGAAATTCGGGGAGACTGGTTTTTATTTTTCATTAACGCCATCGGGGAAAATTCTTGCTTTATGTCATTATAGCATGTTAGCCCCCACCACTCTTTCGCCACTCGCTAAAAATGCACTGTGCCAGCCTGAGGGGGCAGTTGGCACAGTGCACCTAGTATAGAGATTAGGCGATGCTTGTCAAGACAATCCTTAAGAAACAATCATATAGTTACTGTATCAAATTTGTTCAGTCCTCGTTAGCCTAGTGGGCCAAAGCACCTAGTACAGCTAGGCATAAATGAGCAGGCAGTTAGGCAACCAGCGCCTTGCCTTGATAAGTCCATTTGAAAGGCTTTGCCATGGTTCGGTTGTAGTATTCCATGAAAGCCAATACCTTTCGTTTGAGATCCTGAATGGAAGTAAAGTTGCCTCGTTTGATGACCTTGCGCACCAGGATACTGAGCCAAATTTCGACCTGGTTCATCCAGGAAGCATGTTTGGGTGTGTAATGAAAAACAATGCGATGGGTTGGCTCACTCAAAAATTTTGCACGTGAGGCCTGGGACTGGAGAATACCGCTTTTGCCTTTCACACCTAAATCGATATCCAGGTCCGATTCTTCGGCTACGTAGCGTACGAGAGATTCAGAGACATGGATGTTGAGATTGTCGGAGACAAAATGCCACTGTGTGGTCTGTGGCTCAGCGGTGACTCGGCCTTGAATATGCTGCAGAAAATCCTGTTCGGTGCGGGTGGGGTTGGCGGTACAGGCCGCCAACCGTCCTGTGACAATGTCGAATTTGAACAGAAATGCGAGGGTACCATGTCGAATATATTCAAATTCACGCCGCTCCACTTTGCCGGGCAACATCGGTAAATCGGGATGTTTGCGTTCCAACGCCTGCACGCCGGTCATTTCATCGGTACTTTCAATGCGCTGCCCCTGTTTGGCC
>JBLMZU010000116.1:0-10049 GCA_050258995.1 Bacteroidota bacterium | reverse complement strand
TTACGCGCGGGGGGATTTGGTGATAGCCGGCGGCGAGCTTCGAGGTCGTCCGGCAGACGGTTCAAATATAATGTAAGTCCTTCGCCTGCTTTTCCAGATCTTCGCGGAATTGAGGGTGGGCGATGTTAATCAATTGGCGGGCGCGCTGGCGGATCGTCTTGCCATATAGATCTGCCACGCCGTATTCTGTCACCACATAACGGACATGATTGCGGCTGGTGACAACGCCGGCACCTGGCTTGAGCATGCAGGCGATGCGCGTGATGAGCGTGCCATCCCGCAGTGTGGTGGTACTGGGGAGCGCGATGATCGGCACACCATCCTTGGAGCGCGAGGCGCCGTAGATGAAGTCGAGCTGGCCGCCGACGCCGCTGTAGAACTTGGGTCCAATGCTGTCGGCACACACCTGGCCCGTCAGGTCCACTTCGATGGCCGAATTGATGGCCACCATGCGCTCGTTCTGGGCGATTACAAACGGATCGTTCACATACTCGGTTCGATGGAACTCGATCAGGGGGTTATCGTCCGCCCAGTGATACAGGTTCTGGGTGCCAAGCATAAAGCCGGCAATGATCTTGCCGGGATGCAGGGTCTTGCGGGCATTGGTCAGGACGCCTTCGTTCACGAGGTCGATCACGCCGTCCGAGAAAAGCTCGCTGTGGACGCCCAGATCCTTTTTATGGTGCAGGTATTTCAGCACCGCGTCGGGGATCGCGCCGATGCCGAGTTGCATTGTGGCGCCATCCGGGATCAGGTCGGCAATAAAACCCGCGATCTTCTCGACCACATCCGAATTCCCCTCTTCGGACATTGGCATTTCAGGGATCGGGTAGTCGACCGGCACAAGATAGTTCAGCCGGCTGACATGGATGAAGGAATCCCCAAGGGTGCGCGGCATCTGCTGGTTCACCTCGGCGATGATGATCTTGGCCGATTCGGCCGGTGACTTTGTCAAACCAACTTCCACGCCCAGACTGCAGAAACCGTGCTCGTCCGGGGGAGAAACATGGATCATGGCCACGTCCACCGGCAGGACACCGCGTTTGAATAAGAGTGGGAACTCGGAGAGCAGCACCGGTGTAAAGTCGGCGTGGCCCTCCTGCACCGCCTTGCGAACATTATGGCTGATGAACAGGGTGTTGACCCGCAGGTGACCTTCCATATCCGGCTGGACGTATTCGGCCGGACCGATCGTCAGCGCCTGGCAGATCTCGACGTCGGTCAGATTCGGTGCGTACCGCACCAGAGCGCCCAGGGATTTCTGCGGCACTGATACATTGCCCGTCAGAAAAATGCGATTCCCTGATTTGACGCAGCGGACGGCCTCATCCGCGGTCACGATACGGGACTTGTACATGCTAGTCCAGTCCATCGTCGCCTCCCTTCGGCAGCAGCGACAAATGGACAAGATCGCCGTTATGGGTATTGACCGCCCTCGAGATGGCCGGGTCGGATTCAATGGCCGCGTCAATGCCCAGGTTGGCGATTTTCTCGATATAGGGCATGGCCGCGTTGACAAAGGCATACGTGGCCGTCCGTGCCACGGCGCCCGGCATGTTCGGCACGCAGTAATGCAGCATTCCTTCTTCGATAAAGACGGGATGCTCATGCGTGGTCGGACGCGAGGTTTCCACACAACCACCCTCATCGATGCTGACATCGATGATCACCGAGCGAGGCTTCATGGCCCGCACCATCTCACGCGTCACAAGGATCGGTGCGCGCTGGCCAGGGACCAGCACCGCGCCCACCAGCACATCGGCAAACCCGGCAGCCCGCACGATATTGCGCTTGGTCGACATCATGGTGGTAATGCAGGGGTTGCGATCCCATATTGCCTGCAGGGCATTGATATTGCGATCGATAACGGTAACATGCGCGCCCATGCCCAGGAACATTTGGGCGGCGTACGTCCCCACCATACCGGCCCCAATGATCACCGCTTCAGCCGGCGGGACGCCCGGTACCCCACCCATCAGGATCCCCTTTCCTCCCCAGTTGTTCTGGAGCAGCCGGGCCGCGATCTGCGCCGCCATTGCTCCGCCGATCTGGCTCAGCGGGCGCAGGACAGGCAGGGAACCGTCTGGAAGCTGGATCTGTTCATAGGCAATCGAGGTGATCTTTTTAGCAAGCAGCGTATCCACCTTATCGCGGCGGGCCGAGGAAAGGTGCAGCAGTCCGGCAATGGCGCTGCCTGGCTGCAGCCACTCGATCTCATCTCTCGTCGGGCGCGCGACCTTAAGCAGCAGATCCGCCCGGCCGAACACCTCTTCTGGCGAATAGGCGATTCGTGCACCGGCTTTTTCGAACTCCCGGTCGTCAAACCCGAGGCTGGCGCCGGCCGTGTGCTCCACATAGACCTGATGCCCATGCTGGCTGAGTATTTCCACCGCAGCCGGTGGCAGGCCGACCCGGGATTCGAACGGCCTTCTTTCCTTTGGAATTCCAATGATCATATGGCCTCCTGCCTCACCCTACCTCTCCCCATGGGGAAATGGCTGGGTATGAGGGCAATCCTATTTCATATTCAAAACATCTCGAATGGACGGGAGCGCCCAGTCGATGGTTTCCCTGTCAATGACCAGCGGCGGTGCAAAGCGGATGACGTTGTCATGCGTCTCCTTGGCCAGGATGCCCTTCTGCTGCATGGCTTCACAGAACCTGCGCGCACCTTTTGCTTCCGGCTTTAACTCCACACCGATCAACAGTCCCCTGCCACGTACTTCCTTTACATGCGGGCTGGGGATCTCGGATAATTGTTCGATAAAATATTCCCCCAGGCTGCGGGAGCGCTCAGCCAGGTCCTCCTCCCGGATCACTTTCAAGGCGGCGCGTGCCACCGCGGCAGCCAGCGGATTCCCGCCGAACGTGGACCCATGCTCACCTGGCTTGAAGAGTCCCAGGATGGCCCGATCGGCCAGCACAGCCGAAACGGGATAAAATCCGCCGGCCAGGGCCTTACCAATGATTGTCACATCGGGACGGACATCCTCATATTGCGCTGCAAAAAGCTTTCCGGTCCGGCCCAGGCCTGTCTGGATCTCATCTGCCATAAACAAAACATTTTTCTGTTTACATATTTCGGCGACCTTCTTTAGATATCCCGCCGGGGGAATGATCACGCCGCCTTCGCCCTGGATCGGCTCGAGTACGACGGCCGCCGTGTTGGGCGTGATCGCACCTTCGACAGCCGCCGCATCGCCATACGGGACGGTGATAAAACCGGGGGTGAAGGGGCCGAAATCATCTCGATACGCGGGCTCCGTGGAAAAGCTGACAATGGAGATCGTGCGCCCATGGAAGTTGCCGGCGGCGGTGATGATCTCCGCCTGGTGACGAGGCACGCCTTTGACCTGATACGCCCATTTCCGGGCCAGCTTGAGAGCGGTCTCCACCGCCTCTGCACCGCTGTTCATCGGCAGCGACATCTCGTAGCCGGTCATCTCCGACAGCTCCTTGTACAGGAGCGGAAGCTGATCATTACGGAAGGCGCGTGAGGTCAGTGTGACCTTCTTCGCCTGCTCAACCAGTGCCTTCAAAATCTCTGGATGGACGTGTCCCTGGTTAACAGCCGAATACGCGGAAAGACAATCCAGGTATCTGTTTCCATCGACATCATAGACCCACACCCCCTCAGCCCGCTCGATGACCACGTCCAGCGGATGATAATTGTGCGCACCGTACTCCTCTTCGATCGCAATAAAATCTTTTGTATTCATATGGATGCCCTTTTTTATTTAAGAGTAATGACCCGGAAATCCCGACAAAAGACCAATGGCAAACCGGCGTTCCAGATTTTTTCCTTTATCGATTTTGATGTGAGGCCGAAAATGGTATGCACCTCTCCCCCTGAAACGTTCACCATATCCAGAAAATCATCCATGAAATCTCCTCTATAAGTATAGTATTTTTGACCCAATTTGACCCGTGTAAATCGTCACTCACTGGGTGTGACACGGTACCCAACTGGTCAGCGAGAAGAAAAAACAGCGCCAAAGGCGCTGTTAATCTTATCATACGGCAATTCAGAACGATTTACATGCGTATCCGGTTAAGCCTCGAGGAGAGCGAAAATAAGGAAAAAGACCGGATGAATTTTCGGCGGCTGGCCATGGTGGAATCCAGGCTCTTGAAGAAGCGCAGGAAATATCGGAAGCGGTCGGCCATGCGATCCATTGCTTTGAGCTGGAAGGTCAACAGCCGGAAATTGGCAAGGGTCGTTTTGCGATCCTGCCCGTCAAAGAGGTCATCCATTGCTTCCTTTGCCAGGGCACGTACCTGCGGTGCGGAACTGATCTTTTCTTCAATATGCCTGGGCAGGGGAACTTCCATTATATTTTTTGCCAACAACAAACTCAGGTACAACCTGCGCTCCACACCCAGCCGGGCAGCCCGGGTGGTCACCTGCTGCCAGTCCAGGTCTGGATATTCGCGGAGCAGCTCGGCCACATCACAGACCCAGCGCAGCTCGGTCCATTTATGGCGGGTGGCATGCAGGCAGAGGTACCAGAGCAAATTCTCCGGAGAGAGGCTGGGGAAGGAGCCGCCGCTCAGCGCTACAGGACGCAGGTCCCCCCACAACGATTTGGGACTTGCCGAAAAAACATAGCGCGGGGTAACCCGCCAGTGCAGCTCGATAATCCCCTGCCGGGCAGGATTCCATAGGACCACCTGGTAGGCCCAGGGTGAGTCATAGACCAGGTGCCGGATCCACGAGGAGCGGGCGTTCTCTTCTGTCCTGAGCAGGCTATTCGGCCGGATGATCTCATATCCGCTCGCGACCAGCATGTCGATCGTTCGCAGAACATCCTCTTCACGGACCAGGATGTCCAGGTCACCGAAAGAGCGCACAGAAAGATCGTGATATATCGAGGCAGCCAGCACCGGGCCCTTATAAGGGATCACCGGTATTCCATTGCTCGCAAACACGCGCAGCAGGTGGATTAATTCCTGCGTCAGGGAAAGGTTTCCCTGGATGTAGACCTGGATCTGCCCCTTGAGCTCTGCTTTGACCGCTACCGGCATTTTGCCGGGAGCAACAGACTCCAGGGTCCGGTAAAGAAGGGGGACCACCTGGTGATCGTATGCCAGCCTGACCAGCAGCTCCCAATCAATCTCCCGGTCCAGCAGTGCAAGGATTTTGGCCTCATCAGATGCAGACACGTTTGTCCGCGCACATAAAGTCAAAAGCCTGGCTTCGCGGGCCACATCGTGCTTCGCTTTTTTCTTTGTTTTGCCGGAAAGCTCGATCGCCCGCCCATCGTTATTTGTAAGGGGGACAAAGCGGTCCCAGCCGCGCACTTCCCCGACAATGGCCTGGTTCTCACTCACCACCCAGGCATGTGCTTCGATCCTGCCGCCTGGATTCCTGGCAACACCGATCTGCAGGTCGGCAGGATACCCGTTTCTGAGCAGTAGATATTGGGCGGCAAGCGCCTGCGGCAGGCAGGTTGCCTTCGGAATGCGGCGGCCAGAAGAGCGGACCGCCTGGTTGATCTGCTGCACCGAGGGCCGATTCGATGAAGATCGCCGAGTCTGCCGGCCCGCCAGGTTGAGCAGAAGGCCCTGAACTTTTAACCAGGGATATATCCTCAAGCCGAGTGTACTCAATGCAACCACAGCCGCTGCCTGAAACAAAAGGAAGCGTTCAACCCAGGATATGGCCAGGAGCTTTCGAAACTTCTTCATGCGATTCATCACAGCCTGGCGAACAGGCTTTCCTTGAGGGAGGCCTTTTCCTGGCCCTGTTCAATATTCAGGATCTCATCCGGGGCTCCCTGCGCCACCCGCATCTGGTCACGCCAGGATTGGGCGTAGCGCCCGCCAAGGGCCAGGAGCTCGGCATGGCTTCCCGATTCCACGACCCGGCCGGATTCCACCACGTGAATGATATCGGCGTACATGGCCGTGGTAAATCGATGGGTAATGATAAGGGTTGTGTGGCCCGCGGCAAGATCACGGAAGCGCTGCAGCCAGTCATGTTCCGCCCAGGGATCCATGGCGCTGGTCGGCTCATCCAGGACGAGGATCGGGGCCTGCCGCCAGTAGGCACGCGCCAATGCCACACGTTGCCACTGTCCCACGCTCAGCTCGGTACCACCTTTGAACCATTTTCCCAGGAGAGTATCATACCCCTGGGTCAGGCCCTCAGCGATCGTGTCGGCCCCGGCAGCCTGCGCGGCGAGCGCGATGCGCTCCGGATCGACTTGCGCCGCAAGGTCACCCAGGGCAATATTTTCTGTGAATGTATTGTGATAATAAACGGGTTCCTGAAAGAGAATGGTTATCTGGCGCCGTAATTCGGTGAGGTCGAACCGGCGCAGGTCGATGCCATCCATCAGGATTTGGCCTTCTGCGGGATCATAGAAGCGACACAGAAGCTTGACAAGAGTGCTCTTGCCTGCTCCATTGGAGCCCACGATCGCCACGATCCGACCCGCGGGAACCGACAGATTGAACCCGGACAGGGCAACCTGCTCGCTCCCGGGATAATGAAAGGTCACGTTCTCGAAACGGATCCCGTCCTTCAGCTCCGCCGGGACCGCGGCAGGCTCAGCAGGGTCCGTGACCTGGGGCTCATGATCCAAAAATTCGAAAAGGTCATTCAGGAAGATGCTGTTGCTGTAGATCTCTCCCATATTGACAAACAGCGATCCCATGACCCCCTGCCCCTTCTGGAATGCCTGATAAAAAAGTGCCAGGTCGCCAAGCGTCAGACTGCCCTTGACCGCATTCCACAGCATCCAGATCATGGCTGCTCCCGTGATGGTCAGGGCAATGGTCGCGGTTGTCACTTCCGCAACGCTTTGATTCCAGGACAGCTGCTTTCGTTCATTACGCAGGTTTGCACGAACAGATTGGTACAGCGACTGGAAGTGTCCACCCAGGTTAAAGATACGCATCTCGGCAGCCGTCTCCCGATCGGTCAGCAGCCAGTTGTAATACCAGGTCCGGCGTTCGTTCTCTGTGTTCTTGATGCGCCACTCGTGAAACTTGAGCCGGTGATGAAGAACCACGTAGAAGGCTGGCAGACTGCTCGCCAGAAGGGCAAACTGGATCCCGATGCCGTACGGTTTTAAGACAGCGACCATGGCAATCAATGTCAGAGTACTCTGAAAAACATTCCCCATGTTTTCAAGCAAGGATAACGGGCGGTCCAGGGCTTGGTTCTGAGCACGGTATAGGCGATCATAATAATTGGGAGAATCATAGAGTGCCATGTCCGCCGAGACCGAGCGTTTGTGGATCAACCCGCTGATATGGTCCCGGACCATCTCTCCCTGCACGGATCGTACATAGCCCGACGCATAATTGAAGAGCTCGGTAAGCAGCAGGACCACAGCCATTCCTACAGCATACGGCAGGACGAACTTGAAGCTATTCCAGGTCGGCGCTGCCCGCAGTGCCAGTGTAAGCGCATTCACCAGGTCACGCGTGAGGTAAACAGAGACAACCGGAAGCAGACCCTGGACGATCAGGAGGGCCAGCCAGAGGACGGTCCACAGACGGGCTGCATCCCATACCATCCCCAGCGCCCGCACGAGATGGCGGGGCTGGTTGGAATTCATCCGGAGGCGGGTGCGAATGTCCTCAAGATTCGAAGGCATGATTCATCCTTAACGGCTGTATTCCTGGGCCAGTTTCCCCACCCGGCCCAGGGCATCATTTTTACCTGTAAACTGCCCGGGGAAATCCCTGACCAGCAGGTCGGCGATCTCTCCCAGGGGCCGGCTGCCATCCATTCTTTCCAGGATGAAACGGTCCACCTGTCCATCATCGCTAAGCGTTGCCACATAGTTCGCGGTTTGTTTGGCGAGCTGTCCCACGGAGAGAAGAGTGCTGTAAAAGGTCGACTGTTTGTAACTGGCCTTGACTGAGCCCTGCGCGTCGAAGATCTTCGTATCCCAGCGCCAGACATAGTCATCACCCACCAGGGCGGCCTGCAGATAAAGCGTAATTCGATCCCCCTCTGATAGTTCGACAGGGTTTGTCCATGGAAAAAATGCATGCCCGTATACCAGTTCTGGCTGGCCCGGAGCATTCGTCAGGCAAATATTCTCGGCAACTGTCGTATCAAACCAGGCACTGAATCCATGGGCGGTTCCCGGATGGTCCACCACCCAATCGAGTGTGAAGGATTGGTCTGGTGACTCGATTGTTCGGTAGTCCAGGATGGCACAGCATTGCGGCTCGACCAGGAAATCATCGGGCTTGACTCTGCCTCTTCCCCAGGTGTTGGTCACATTGTTACGGGCAGCTTTCATGCTTAGTCCGTACTTGTTCGCATCCCAAGGGCGGACCATTTCTCCATACTGTTCCGCAGCGGACACAACCACTGCCCATATCTTATCGGCCTGCGGGATCAAGGTTCCACCGGGACCGAGAAGGCGCTCGCGTGCATCTTTTATGGAAGGGATGTGAAACCCGTAGAAGGGAAGCACACCGTGCAGGTCGGAGATGATCACATCTGCACGCTCAGGCAGCGTGATGCGCGTGGAAAGATCCTGGATGAAAGTGATCCGGTCTGAATAACCGTTCTCCTGAGCAACCTTTCGGGCCACCTGGATCCCATCCCCCGGCTCCAGCGCGTACACATGCCGGGCGCCAAAGCGACAGGCCAGCATGGCGAAAATGCCCGTGCCCGTGCCGATATCCAGCACGACCGAGTCCTGACGGATGGCACGCTGCAGGGCAGCAACATACGCATCCGTGCGTCTTTCATCGACGATCATATGACCAAATTCTGAAACAGAATACATTTGTTATACCTAAGCTGGGATCTGTTCGTGTTGCTGAAGCTGGGCTACGTGCTCCAGGACCGCAGCCTGGACAGCCGGGAGAAGAGTATGGTCTCTGGGATAGCTCAGCTTGAAGAACGGGACGGATTGCGCCAGCCACTCATACCGTCGAAATGCCTGGGCCAGCCGCAGGCGGTCCGTCACGTCCAGTTGAAAGGTGTGCCTGACCGCTTCGAGCAGGCCTTCGCCGGGGGAAAGGGGTGTAATGCGAATCGAGTCGACTGGCTGGTTGTCGTCCGGTTTGGTCAATACAAAAGCGGCCTTCATTAAGTGTGAGGCACCTGCCGGGTCCTGTTGAAAGACAAACCGTTTTTTATCCGTATAATGCGCCAGGGTCTGTAGCTCAGGTGCCTCTTCGAAAAGCGCAGTCACCGATTCAGGCCACAAGCGTACACCGGCATAGCTGGGAACACACAGGACATCACCATCGCGTTTTTCGATCGAGAGACAGTCATCGGTCAGGACCGTAAAACCGCGCAGCCCAAAGCTGGCCGCCAGCGTGGACTTGCCCATGCCGGTTGTGCCCATGAATGCCATTACGCCATGAGGCGTTACACATGCCGAGGCATGCAGCACGAGTTTTCCCAGCTGGCTCAGCACAATCGGGATCACCTGGTTCAGGAGGAGATGCCGCACGGACGCCTCCGGTGTATTGCCCCTTCGATAACCGGATATCGCTCGAGCATCAGTTGAGATGACGAAATCGGCAAACGCCGGAAAACGAAGCAGATATCCCGCATCGATCCGGGCAAAGGCCAGCCAGACCCGGCCGTCGAAGGAATACCAATAATTGAGCCAGTGATAGGATTTCGAATGCCGCTTGTTTTCCTCATGCAATTGAAAGACGAACTCCGGCTCGCCTCCCTCGACGGGAGGCAATTCATGGATCAGAATGTTGCTTTGAAATGGGGTTCCACAGATCAGGTAAGTGAACATGCCAACTCGATAGAATTCTTGGTGTTTTCTGACTCGCTTGCACTCTCCATGAAGAATTGATTGGCAACAATCACGTCTCACTTGTAAAGTTGCTGCCAATCAACTCCATGGCTTTCACGTGCTTCCTAAAAGGGTTGCTCTCGAGAACCACGCTGCACAGTCTTGCCCGGATGAACTTAATGACTACATGCCCTTGCCCATGCCCGGGTTGTTATCCTTTCCAAAACCCATGCCCATGCCGGGGTTTCGGCCACCGGATCCAGACTGCGTGATCTCGCGGACGACGCCGTGTTCTTTCACAGTGGGCGTAACATA
>JBLMZU010000115.1:0-25938 GCA_050258995.1 Bacteroidota bacterium | reverse complement strand
GTGCGAATGGGAAGTTGAACGGGCTGACCACCAGCCACACGCCATACGGCCGCAGAACAGAGACGTTCGTGGAGTCCCAGGCGGTCAGTGGATCCTTGCCCATCGGTTTGATAAAACCGTCGTTCTCCTCCATCATCTGGGCCGACCAGTACATCAGGTCTGCCGTCTCCTGCACGTCGCCAAGCGATTCCATGCGGTTTTTGCCGACTTCAAGAGCCATGGCAGCGCCCAGCTCGAAGATGCGTTTTTCCAGGTTCGCAGCGGCCTTACGCACCAACTGGACACGCTTCTGCCAGGGAGTGTGACTCCAGGCGGGGAATGCCTTGCGAGCCGCCTCGATGGCCATATTGGCATGCGAGGCGTCGCCTTTCTGCATGACCGCCAGCACCCAGTCGGTATTGACGGGGGAGTGGTCCATAAATTTGTTATCTGCAAATACATCCCGGCCATCGATGATCATGCCGTATTCCTTGCCCAGGCCTGCTTTGAGCTTGGCAACAGCCTTGTCGAAGCCTTTGTGCATTTCCTCCGGGGGATTGAACATCGTGGAATAGGTGAGTTTGAAACCTGCCATACAACCTCCTGAATCTTGAATAAATGTTTGGTTGTTTTACTTTCCAGTGCTGCAGCTGAACAACCCGCGACTGCAAATTCAAATCGTAAGGCACTTAGTATAGCGTAGGATTTTTATACAGTCAAAGATTAGCATCGAAAACGACGGATGTGAGCTTGTGTTAATGGCCATGTAAGAAATCCATGCTACAAAGGGACTATAACTCATATAGATGAGGAGAGAGATGAACAAAATCCGCTCGTTTTCACGCAAGATCCCCTGGCTCCTCCTGAGGGCAGGCTGGGCTGCCATTCTGTTGGCCGCCTGTTCTCCGGCAGGCGGCACCGTTTCTTCTGGCCAGCCTGCGGCGATGCCCAGCCCAGCCCAGGGGCCTACGGCCGAGGCGACTGAAGCCGCGCTTCCTTCACCCTTCCCGGTCGTTACGTCGCGTGGACCGGAGCTGCATGCCAGCGACCCGGCGACGGTCCGCCTGGCCTCGGGCGGGCTCCAACTGGTGGAGTTCTTCCGCTTTACCTGAAGTACCTGCCGCTCGATGGCGCCCATGGTCCATGGGCTGGAAGCAAAATATTATGGCAGAATTCGCTTTAGCTTTCTGGATGCTGACGATCCTCAAACCCTCGATTTTCAGCGTACGCTTGGCTTCAATTACCAGCCGGAAATCTACCTGCTGGACGGGAACGGGAAGATCCTGAAAAAGTGGGTGGGATATACCCGTGAACAGGACCTGGAGACGGCTTTCGCCGAGTACCTGGAATAGAAACAAGACAGCAGCCCGATCGGGCTGCTGTCTTGTTTGTGACAATGGAATTAAGGAGTCGGGGTGCTGTCCAGCGGGACTGGTGTTATTCCCGGGTCGATCGTCGGGGGGGGCACAGTCGGTGGTTCTGTTGTCGGTGGCACTGGCGTATCGCTGGGTATATCCGGCGGCGGCGTAGGCACCGAAGGTGTATCGGTAGGAGGTACCGGTGTATCTGTGGGAGGTGGCTTGGGGGTATCCGTATTTGGTATATCCGTATGGGTTGAGGTGGGTATGAACTTGGTGGCTGTAGGCAGTACGCGGGTGGAGGTTGGCGGAATGTTTGTTGCTGTAGAAACCGGCCTGTCATCCCGGGATTTGGTAGGAGGCAGGGCGGTCCAGGTAATGTAAGCCTTTAAAGTGGGCGTGCCGAGGAAATTTCCTGTAGGAGAGGCTGTGACGGCCATGGAGGGTGTGAGGCTGACGATGTATTCTGACATCTCCACTACGGTCATGGCCACGGCGGTGTTGATGGGTTTTGCAAAAGCGGAATCAACAACATCCCGGGGCTCAATTTCCGACCTCGCCGGCGTGGCAGGATTTGCCAGGGCCGCGGCAGACACCATGCAGATGATACTAAACCCCAGCACACCTGCTGCAAGGACGGTCAATGGCGCTGAATATCTGCGAATTACCAAATCTGTATCTCTCTGCCTGGGCCATGTCGGGGATCGCTTCTGCACGGCTGCGACCCCGGTGTAGGATTGCCTCTCTCCACTCCAAGTATAGCACTGTCCAGGAACTTTAAAATCCCAAGGTTATAATAAAAAAATGCAGATTCTGATTCGCTTTGTGATTTTCACCGCCGGGCTGGTCACCGTTCTTCTCACTCTTTCGTCGGCGCTATCCACGTTCGTCTTGCCGCGTGCTGCCCGGAGCCAGCTGAACAGGATGGTATTCGGCCTGCTCCGCCATTTTTTCGATTTCCTGCTGCATTTTGCCAAATCATACCCCCGTCGGGACTCGGTTATGGCGTACTATGCACCGTTGGGCCTCCTGCTGCTGGTCCCCACCTGGTATGTGCTCATCCTGCTGGGCTATACGGCAATGTACTGGTCCCTGGGGGTGGGGGCTTTTGTCACCTCCCTGCGGTTGAGCGGCTCCTCCCTTTTTACGCTTGGATTTGAATCGAACAGCGGCCTGCTGGTCAGCCTGTTCGAATTTTCTGAGGCCATGTTTGGACTGTTCCTGGTTGCATTGCTGATTGCCTATCTGCCGACCATGTATGCAGCCTTCTCGCGGCGCGAGCAGGTGGTCAATATGCTGGAGGTCCGGGCCGGCAGCCCTCCCTCTGCCTTGGAGATGCTGCTCCGCTTCCACCGTAATCAGGGGCTGGCAAAATTAGCCGACTATTGGACGGTCTGGGAAAGCTGGTTTGCCGATATCGAGGAAAGCCATACCACCCTTCCGGCTTTGGTATTTTTCCGTTCCCCGCGGGCTGAAAACTCCTGGGTGACTGCTGCCGGGGCCGTGCTGGACGCCGCCTCGATCACGCTGTCGTCGATCGACATTCCATACGAGATTTCAGCAGCCCTCTCCATCCGCGCCGGGTTCCTCGCCTTCCGCCGTATTGCCAATTACTATGATCTGCCAAATCCGTCGAACCCAAAACACCCCGACGTGCCCATCTGCGTGGAGCGTGCCGAATATGAAGCGGTCCTGGACCAGCTTGCCGCGGCTGGACTGCCGCTCAAAACAGACCGTGAACAGATGTGGCGCGATTTTGCGGGCTGGCGTGTTAACTACGACCGGGCGCTGATCCTCCTTTGTGGGCTGGTGATGGCGCCCCAGGCCCCCTGGTCCAGCGACCGTGCTGGTAAGTTCGATCTGCCTCCCGTGCTGCTTTCCAAAAAGCGCAGGTTGCTCCTGGAGGAGAAAAAGACTCCCTGACTGGTGTCGGGTTTGTTGCTTAAAAACCCAACGCCCTCCTGTTGAATTTGGGAACAGGAGGGCGTTGAATATTTACAAATTCAGTTGAGCGTTTATGGCAGTCCTTCAAAATTGGCGACGGTCAGGTACAACTCCTCATCGGCGGCCTGCTGCTGAAAGTCGATGGTAACCTCCTTGGGGAAACCATAGGTTTCATCATAAGTGACAGTGACAGTATCGGCGCCCTCCGTGCGGGCCTTTTCGATCTCGGCGAAGATCTTATCGATGGTGTCATAACGCTGGAAAATTTCCCTGCTGGCGGCATCGATTTCCTTGCCACTCTTATATTCCATGGAGACGACCTGACCGTCCTTCACCTCGATGACCAGCGGCATATCCTGGCTGAAGACGCAGAAGCACCCGATGGTAAGCTCATAACGGTAATGCGAGATATTGGCATTCTGCCATTTTTCCTGGTCGTTATTACTGCCGGCCCGGCCTACCATGGCGGCACAGCCCGTCAACAGGGCTGCAAGTAGAATAAATAAGATTTTTTTCATGTCTCTCTCCGTTTCTGTGCATATTGTGAATCTGACAGTCATAATCCTGTCTATTTGATTTGTTTCTGCCTGACTGACGACGATACCTTTGGAAAAGTTCCCGGTCAATGATCTCCCATGGACTCCCCAAGGTTGATCTCCTACACCGGGATCGTTAGTTAAATATCTTCATGGTTCTTAAAATGCGGGGTGATCGGGATCTCATCTCCTGGCTTAAGCTACTGCTTCAAGCTTACGAGCATTACATGATCGCCGCCCGGACCGAACTGGATGCTTTCCCTGCCTTTTATCAGCAAGGATATCAGCGGCTGCATCTGCAATCTCCGCCACGTCCCCTTCCACCCGGCCCTCGGCCGCCTCGGCCAGCTTGGATGAAACATCCGTCAGGCTCCTCCCGGCCGGCCGAGTGATCTTGGAGCAAGAAGTATACGGCTCCATTCTTGCCCTGCATGGCGGGACGCGTCCATACGCTGTAGATCTGAATGCCCAATACAGCACCGCAGGCTGTGAGACAAAATCTCCGCAGATCAATATCCCAACCATTTGTTCCACCTGGCTGACCCTCTTGTTGTTCGGGACATCGGTATAACTATAACATCAACAAAAAGACGCTGTCCACCGGGCAGCGTCTTGGTCCTTTTCTACCGTGAGTTTACTACTGGGACTGGTTTTTGTAGTACGTACCTGTCTGCAGCAGTGACATATCGTTCACCGATTGGGCGGCCAGCATCTGGGCCTGGCGGGCCATGTTGGTCGAATCAGCCAGGATCTTGAGCGCGTACTCGGGATTGTGGAACCCGGTGCTGTTCTCGGCGGAGACGAAGTCCCACATGAACTGTGCCTGGCGGTGCAGGTCGCGCGCCTGGTTAAGTAGATCCGCGTCGGCTTCGGGATTGGCGGACGCGGCCTTGATGGCATTGATGGCGTCGATGATCGCGTCCTCGGTGTTCTGCTTGGTGGATGCAACCTGGTCCTGGATCTCGTTTACCCGGCCGACTACATAATCTGTATCCGTATGGCACTGACCGCAGGATGCCTCAGGGTTCAGCAGCGGACTGTGGACATCATGGGAAGAGTATTTCATTGCGCCATCACGTACGTAGGGCATATGGCAGTCGGCGCAGGCCACCCCGGCCTTGTAATGGGTGGAATCGGCGGTGAAGAACTCGAACTCGGGATGCTGTGCCTTGAGCATGGGCGTCTTCGCATCCGGATATTCCCAGTCCTTGAAGCCAGATTCCTGATAATAGGAGATGATCTGGTCGATGCGTGTCCCTTTTTCCCACGGGAAGGTCAGGTATTTGCCATCGCCCTTGAAGTAATATTCCACATGGCAGTTGGCGCACACCACGGTCCGCATTTCCTGGCGGGTGAAGGTGGTCCAATCCTTGCCCTGGGCCGCGAGCGCCTCCTTGAGGGCGGGGTTGGTGACAATCAGGCGCATGGTCCCGGCCTCATGGCAGTTGGCGCAGCCGATCGGGTTGTTGATCTTCGGCGTCATCTCATCGAAGAACATTTTGTCATAGGCTGCCATGCCCATCTGCGCCCACAGGCCGGGATTGTCGGAGGACTTGCACGAATAGCAGGTGGCATGCGTGGTCTTGGTCTCATCCTCGTGACTCAGGTTGAGACGCTTGGTGGCGCGCACATCCTCCAGGGCATTCATATGGCCGCGGTCGTCGTTGTAGTCCTTGCTGAACGGATAGCCGGTAAACAGGATCACCAGGCGAGGGTCGCGCTCCAGCCAGGAGAACTTGGAGGAGCCGGCATATTTGGTGTCCGTATTGTTCGTGGCCGTCTTTTGGAAGGAGTTCCACTGGTTGGGGAAGTTCACACCCCATTTCGAGGAATCAGGCTCCATCGACTTGATCTCCACCAGGGGCTGGAAGGCGCGTTGCTGGGGTGGCTGGTTTTTCATGAATACCAGCACGCCGACCAATACGGCTGCTAGCAGGACGACGACGCCTGCCAGAATTAAGGTCGTATATTTCTTCATGGATTTCTTCTCCTTCAAAGGAATTATTTGACGGGGTAAATGGCTGCATCCTGGTAGGGGATCAGGGAAGCGCCGCGGGCGCCATGGGATACGTTGCGGTGGCAGTCCCAACAGTAGCGCTCAAAAGGCTGCGGGCCCATCATGACCGATTCGACCGTATCCTCATGGCAGCGGATGCAGTTTGTTTGAATGATTTCCCTGGTCCGGTCACTTGCACGGATGGCAACCGGTATATTACCTGTTGTGAACGCGTAAACATCCTTGGCTCCCTGGCGCCCCTTTTCAAGGTAATAGACAACCTTGTTTTTGTGCGGCAGGTGGCAATCTACACACTCGGTGATTTTTTCGTGGGGGGCGTGATACCAGTTTTCGTACTGCGAATCCATCACATGGCAGTTTGCGCAGGTCTCGGGTGCGCTTCCTCCATAGGCCGGCGCATCGGTGACGAAGACAAAAAATCCAAGTGCAATCATGGCTGCGGCAATGGCAAGGATAATAGGAAGTCGGGACATGGCAATTCTCTGCATACTCCTTATCCTTAATATAAAATGAGAATTCCAAAAAGTATTGTGACTTTTGTCACACTTAATGCCCCAAACAGATTACAGGATATCCGGACTCCCCCTACAAGCTCAAATGCAGAGCCTCATGACTACTTCGGTGTGTAGAGCCGTCCTTTCCAGGAAACCCCTTTGCCTGAAATAACACGGAATGCGGACGTGATCATCATGGCTGCAAAAACCGCCGCGCCTGCGGGCGTGGTGAGAGCATACCAGGGTGAGATTTCCATGGCCTTCGCTACGCCGGCCCGGACGGCAATCAGGTACCCCCAGAAGACCAGCGACTCCAAAAGCACGCTCCCTGCCATCCAGCCCCCGCTGTTCAGCAACCAGAATATGCCCAGCAGTGGCCAGACCGGGAGAAATAACGCCGCAATCAATGCGACGGTGGCCCCAAATACACCCAAATACAGCAATCCCTTTTGATCGCGTAGGCCCAGATAAATGTTTTTTGTCCAGCCTTCCCACATCTCCGGCAGGGATGTGTACATGCGCGTCCGCGCCATGGCGAGACCATCTGCCACGATCAAACGGTGGCCGTTCCATTTCACCTGCTCGGCGATGGCCTTATCTTCGACAATTTGATCTTTTACGCTTTCGTGGCCGCCAATTGCGTCATACACAGGGCGCTTGATCAGAATGAACTGTCCATTGGCAATGGCATCCCTGCGTTTGGGATCATTGACTTTGCGCGGTGAGAAGCCGACGGAGAGAGCTGTCAAGACGAGCGGCATGACTACTTTTTCCCAGAACGAGTCCAGGACCTGGAAGGTCATGATGGTGAACATATCCGCTCTTGTTTCGATGGCTTTTGTGTAGCAGGAGGAAAGGGCGGAAGGGTCGAGGAAGGTATCTGCGTCGATGAAGCAAAGCCACTCGCCGCGCGCCGCGGCTGAAGCTTGATAAAGGGCATGGGGTTTGCCGGCCCAGCCGGAAGGCAGATTGGAGCCGTTGATGATAATGAGTCTGGGAGCTTGCTCCTGGTGCTCCATCACCAGGCCACCAAGAATCTCGGAGGTCCGGTCTGTGGAGCGGTCATCCAAAACAATGATCTCCAAATTTGGATAATCCTGGGCCAGTACACTTTCCACACAGGCCCGTATATTTCTTTCCTCGTTGCGGGCCGGGATGCAGACGGAGATCAGCGGCGCGTTGGGTGGAGGTGGCGATGGCTGTACGACGATATCCAGATGATACTGGTTATGAAGCCAGTAGACAACAAAAATGCCTCCGATGAAGAAGGCTGTAGAAAGAATAAGGGCTGCCATGGGCGATTGTCATTCGTGGAGACGGGGAAGTAGAGAGTTAACCTTCAACTTTCCACTTTCCATCTCCGACCCTAGCTCACAGTCACCCTCGACCCGCGATCCGTTTTTTCCACTTCGATGCGCGTCGGGAAGGCATCCTTGAGCTCGTCGAGGTGGGTGATGACCAGGATCTTGGCGAAGTCGTCCTTGACCAGGTTGATCGCTTCGACCAGGCGCTGGCGCCCGAGGGCATCCTGCGAGCCGAACCCCTCGTCGATCACCAGGGTTTGCAGGCGGGCGCCCTTGCGCTGGGCCAGGATCTCCGAAAGGGCAAGACGGATCGCAAAGTTGACCCGGAACGCCTCGCCACCAGAGTACATTTCATAGGCGCGGATGCCGGCCGAGTCGCTGATCTGGATATCGAGAGTCTCACGCAAGTCGTCGCGCTTCTTATCCTTGTATTCGGTCTGGGTCACAAAACGGATCGACATCTGCCCGTCGCTCAGGCGGTCGAGCAGCTCATTGGCCTTTTCCTCGATCTGAGGCAGCGCCTGCTCGATCAACAGGGCCGGGACTCCGTCCTTGCCAAATGCCTTCTCAAGAGTCTTGTGCTGCACGATTCGTTTTTGCAGCGTTTCGCGTTCCTGCGAAAATTGCTCCCGGCGGATGCGCTGGGTGGAGAGCACTTCCACTCGCTGTTTCGCACCGCCCAGCTCACTGCGCGTCTTATTCTCACTTTCGCGCAGGCGGAATAGCTCGCGTTCCGCATCGTCGAGATTGGGAGATTCTAAGGCTGCCGATTCCAGGCTTGCCTGGGCTTTCTGATGTTCTGACTCCAAAGCAGTAATTTCCGACTGGCGATTTTGGACCTCGGTCCTCAGATTATCGATTTCGCTATCGATCTGCTTGCTGACCTCCCGGGCAGATTTCAGATTGCTGTAATCCTCCTCAATTCTGCGCAGCGTGCTCTCCTTTTCTCGCAGCTCGTCATGAGCTGCTGCATCGTAACCGAGACGGGCCAGTTCCTTGTCCAGGCGGGCGAGCTGTTTCTGCTCGTCGAGCGCGTACTCTCCCTTTTCAAGGCTCTTTTCAACTTCCTTCAAACGCTTATAGCCGGCGCTTTCCCATTCGTTGGCGGCAAATTGCAGATGGTCCAGCCGTTCAGCCAATTGCGAGATTTCGCTCGTCACTCGAATGCGCTCTTTTTCCGCGGAACCAAGCCTGTCGATTTGTACTTCATAACCGGCAATTTGCTGGGCGAGGTCCGCCAGCTCGGTTTGATTGGCACGATAGCGATCGCCCTTTTGTCTGCCCTCGACTTCCAGTTGCTCAAGCGTCGACTGGCGATGTGTCTCGCTCAGTTCCTGACCACATAATGGACAGGTGGCGCCTTCAGCGGATTTGAGTTTGTCGATCCTTTCCTTGAGCTCGTTCATGTTGGCTTTATTGGCCTCGTTCTCCGCCTTTAACTCGGCCTGCCTTTCCCGCGCGGAATTTCTCTGATTTTCCAGGCTGGCGCGGGTTGCGACTTTTTCCTCCACCTCTGCCAGAAGTTTCTGCGCTTCATTGATATCCGCCTCCAGCACAATACTCGCTGAGGATTGTTCGCTGATCACTTTTTCCTGCTCCTGTAGGAGCTGCAGTTCCTGCTCGAGACGCGCCTTTTCCACGGCGATCTTCTCCAGGTGAGGAACGCGATCCTTCTCATGCTCATGAAATTTGGAGGCGGCTACATCCCATTTTTCCAGTTCTTTGCGCATCTTTTGCCAGGAACGGTAGGCTGTTTCGATTTCAGCAGCACGGTTCACAAGATCGGCATATGAGTCGCGGTCCGCTTCCCGGGCGACGAGGCGGGTCTGCAGCCCCGCAAGATTCGAGCGCGAGCGTTCCAGGGAGGCACTCAGGGCATCCGCGAGTTTTCGATGCTTATCCAGGGCAGCGACGGCCAGTTTGATCGACTCGAGCACGGCTTCCTGGGCAGTCCGGGTTGCAGTCAACCGGGCGAGTGTGGATTCCAGTTCGGCCAGCCTGGCTTTGCGCGTCTCCTCCTCCGAGAGCTCGGCGTCGATCTCGGCAATGCGGGCTTCGATGGCATCCACCTCACGCTCGATCAGCTTTCGACGCTCGGCAGAGCGGTTCTTGTATTCCTCCCACATCTCGAGGCCCAGGATCGTGGTCAACACTTCCTTGCGTTTGCCGGGGTTTTGCTGGGTGAACTGGTCGGCCTTGCCCTGGAGAAAGAACGATGCATTGACGAAAGTATCGTAATCGAGCCGCAGGGTTTGTTCGATGCGAGCCTGGGTGTCGCGGGTCGTTTTTTCGGTCATCGGACGCCAGCCATCCTCGGTCTTGACCTGAAATTCAAGGATGGTGCTTTTATTGCGAGGCAGCGTGCGCTGGACCCGATAGGTATTGCCTTCATGCTTGAAGGTAAGGGCTACCTCGGCGGCTTTCACATCCGGATGTAGATTAATGATATCGCTGCTCTTGCCGCGCGCCTCTCCGAACAGCACCCAGGTGATCGAATCAAGCAGGGAGGATTTGCCGGCGCCATTGTGGCCCGAGATGCAGGCAAAATCAAAGGTGCTGAAATCAAGCTCGACGGGGTCGCGGTAGGAGAGAAAACCTGAAATACGAAGATGGATTGGGATCATGGGGGGTAAGGTTCCTGTAAATCATGATGGATTATAATCTACCCATCATGGTAGAGACTTCAGATGTCCGTGCACGACGACGCCTCATTTTGCTTGCCATTGCACTGGCTACGATCCCCTGTTACTGCATCGGCTTTATGGCGATTGCGCTGGCACCCTCCTCAACCCGTACGACTCCCACCGTCAGCGAAACTCCTACGTTGACCCCTTCCTTAACCCTCACGTTCACGCCGCCAACCTACACGGGTACGCCGACCAACACCTTTACACCAACCTCCACCGAGACACCTACCAATACAGTAACGGCATCGGTTTCACCAACCGTGTTCCAACCCGCAACCTGGACCCCATCGGTGACCCTGACGCCCTCGCTCACACCCTCCATTACACCCTCCTGGACCCCGAGCATGACGTTGACGCCTTCCATCACGGCATTCGTTCCCTCCTTTACGCCTTCGAATACGGCTGCCGCTCCGCTCATCGTAACGACCGTAACAACCCCTTAATATGACAGACCTCATTCCCTTCCTGAAATCCCTGCTGAGCATTTCGGGTCTATCCGGCTTTGAAGGGCCGGCAGCCCGGTTAATCGAAGAGAAATGGCGGCCGCTGGTGGACGAGATCAGCATCAGCCGGGTCGGCTCTCTTCATGGACTCAAAAAGGGGTCCGGCAAAGAGCCGCGTCCCTCGCTGATGATCGCGTCACACATGGATGCCATCGGGCTCCTGGTCTCCTTCATCCAGGATGAATTTTTACATGTCACCAACCTGGGCGGTGTGGATATCCGGGTTTTGCCCGGGCTGGAAGTAACCGTCCATGCCAGTGGCAGCCATGAGGACCTGCCGGGTGTGATCGCCATGCCGCCTTCCGGACTGCTTCCGGAGGCAGAGAGGGACGGCGTGATCGCCTTGAAGCATCTGCTCGTGGATACCGGGTTAACCGCAAGAGAAGTGAAGAGAAAAATACGCATTGGCGACCTGGTCTCCTTTGCCAATGAGCCGCTCGAGCTGGCGGGCGAAGTGATCTCCGGCCATTCCGTGGATAACCGCGCCTCGGTCGTGGCGCTGACCGCCTGCCTGCAGGAGCTGCAGAACAAGTCACATGCCTGGGATGTCTGGGCGGTCGCGACCGTGCAGGAGGAGAACAGTTACCTCGGCGCGTACAGCTCTGCCTACCAGCTACGGCCGCAGCTAGCGATCGCCGTGGATGTGACTCATGCCAAGGGACCTAACACGGAAGGCTGGCAGACCTTTGCACTGGGAGAAGGAGTAGGCCTGTGCATGGGGCCCAATATGCACCCCTTCCTGCATGCCCGCCTGAAGGAAGTCGCGGAGCGGACGGAGATTCCCTGGTTTTTGGATATCACGCCTGACCATTCCGGCACAGATGCGTACCCCATGCAGACCACATTGGAGGGGATTCCAACGGCGCTGGTGGAATTCCCGATCCGCTATATGCATACACCGGTTGAAGCAGTCTCGATCAAGGATATCCAGCGGGCGGGCCGTTTATTGGCCGAGTTCATCCTCGCCCTTGAGCCGGATTTTATCGACCGGATCGTCTGGGAATAATTCATGCCTCCATTTGGAACTCTCCAACTCAGACTTCTCGAGAAACTCTGCAACGTCATCGCCGTGTCGGGCGATGAAGGCGCAGTCCGCAGGATCGTCCTGGACGAGATCAAGCCTTACGCGGATGATGTCCGCGTGGATGCAATGGGCAATGTCCTGGCAACCCGCTGCGGGCAGGGAAAAGACCGCCTGCGGGTCATGCTCGATGCGCACATGGACGAAGTCGGGTTCATGATCGTAGCGGAGGACGGTAAGGGCACCTACCACTTTGAGACTGTGGGCGGCATCGATGCGCGTCACCTCGTGGGAAAGCAGGTGTTTGTCGGAAAGGACCGGGCACCGGGTGTGATTGGCGGCAAACCTGTCCACCTGATGAACACGGATGAAATGAAGCGCAAGGTACCGGTCGATTCCATGCGAATTGACGTGGGGCTAAGCGGTAAGGCCAATATCGGCGACCGGGCCGGGTTTGCGACAAAATTCAGGAGGGCTGGGCCGTCGATCCTGTCGAAGGCGATCGACGACCGGATCGGCGTGGCAACCCTGATCGAGCTCCTGAAGCATGCGCCTGAGAATGTAGATCTTTGTCTGGCATTCACTGTGCAGGAGGAGATCGGCCTGCGCGGTGCGAAGGTGGCTGCACAATATTTTAACCCGGACCTGGCCATCGCAATCGACTCCACACCGGCTCGCGACCTGCCGATGCACGATGGCTCTGAAAATATGATCTACAATACCCGTCTGGGTTTTGGGCCCGCCATCTATGTCGCCGACGGATCGACTCTTCACGACCCGCGCCTGGTCCGTTTTCTACAGGAGACGGCCGAAGCTGAGAAAATTCCCTACCAGTTACGCCAGCCGGGTGGCGGTGGCACGGACTCGGGCGCCATCCAGGGTTCCCTGGCGGGGATCCCGACCGTTTCGGTCTCGGTGCCGCATCGTTATACTCATTCACCGGTCAGCATCTCGCGCGTCGACGACTGGAAAAATACGCTCAATCTCCTGCATACTGCCTTGGGACGGATCACGCCTTCGCTGATCCTCAGGAGTTGATTCATACGTTCGTCGCAGTTACGCCTGTTTCCTTAAATTAATTGTCTACTTATATACTTGTACCTGATTAGAGGTGGCTTATGAATGGTTTGATCGCCCTGGTGGGTTCCGGTGAATATCTGCCCGTGATGGAGGATGTGGATCGCCATCTGCTCGGCAGCCTGAACACAAATGGCCGCAAGCCGCGCGTGGTCTGTCTCCCCACTGCGGCAGGCAGGGAAGGGGATGAGAGCGTCAATCGCTGGTCCAACATGGGGCTGCAGCACTTTGATAAATTGGGCGCGGAGGTCGCCGCCCTGCGAATCATCGACCGGGAGTCGGCGAATAATGAAGAATTTGCCACAGTGATTGAAAACGCGGACCTGATCTACTTTTCCGGTGGAAATCCGGGCTACTTGCATGAGACCATGATCGACACCCGCGCCTGGAACGCGGCCCAACGTGCTTGGGCCCGAGGCGCGATCTATGCCGGATGCTCTGCAGGCGCCATGATCCTGGCGAAGCACATGCCAAGCTTCCGCCTGATGAAAACCCAGGAAGGGTTCGGTATTGTCTCGGCCGAATATATCATTCCACATTTTGATGCCTTTCCCGTGGTATGGAAACCGATGGTCGCCCTTCTACAAAAGCAGCTTAAAGAGGGACAGCAAATGATCGGCATCGATGAAGATACGGCTCTTGTCGGCTCCCTCCTGGGTGAGTGGAGAGCCATGGGCAAGAGTAAAGTGCATGTTTTTACGAAAGAAGGAAAGAGCACCTTTCGGGCAGGCGACATCGTCCCTCTGGTACAGCAGCCTGCCTGAACAGACTTGAGCGCCGTGCCAATGGGCTGCCATTTGCTCACAGGCAGCTTCCGCCCGGCCTGCATATTGACTAGGACAAGGATACCCATCACTTTCATGAAAAAACTACTCCAGCAGCTCACAGAGGCTTTTGGCCCTTCGGGTTATGAGGACCGCATCCGCGACCTGGTTTGTGCCGAGGTCAAGGAATTGGCCGATGAGATCAGGGTGGACGCGCTTGGCAATCTGATCGTCAGGAAGAAGCCGGCCCGTCAGGACGGCGCGGCCAAAAAGATCATGATCGCCGCCCACATGGACGAGATCGGGCTGATCGTCAGTCATGTGGATAAGAATGGGTTCGTCCGCTTTTCGCCCATCGGTGGGGTGTTCCGCAGATACATCCTGGGGAGCAGGGTGCGCTTTTTGAACGGTATCCAGGGGGTGATCGGCTACGATCGGCTTGACAATATTAATGAGCTGCCCACATTCGACAAGATCTTCATCGACGTGGGAGCGACAAGTGTGAAAGACTGCCCGGTCAGGATCGGGGATGTAGCAGCTTTTGATCGTCCGTTTGCTGAGATGGGACGCCGCCTGGTCGCCAAGTCCATGGATAACCGGGCTGGTGTGCTGGCGGCCATTGAAACCCTGCGCGCCCTGCAAGGCAGGGATACCCCTCACGATCTTTATTTTGTGTTCACCACCCAGGAGGAGGTTGGGACGCGCGGGGCAACCACCTCTGCCTACGGCGTGGATCCGGATATCGGCATCGCGGTGGATGTCACACCGACCGGCGATACGCCGAACGCGCTAAGGATGGAGATGTCGCTAGGAAAAGGGCCGTGCATCAAGTTCCAGGATGTGGGGGCGATCTCGGACCCGCGCCTGGTGCAGTGGATGATCCGGGCCGCGGAGAAGAATAAGATCCCGTACCAGCGCGAGGTGCTGCTCATAGGCGGCACGGACGCCCGCGCCATTCAAGCCGTACGGGCGGGCGTGCCCTCCGGCTGCATCTCGATCCCCGTCCGCTATGTGCATTCACCCTCCGAGATGGTGGACGTTGAGGATCTGCAGAATACCGTCAAATTACTGACCGCCACTCTTCGATCGCCGGTCGATTTGCGTAACGCTGTTTAACGATCTGCCGGACGATCGGATTGAAAAGTAGGAAAAGTTTCGCCATTCACGAAACAAGCCATACATGAACAACCGAATTTTGCGAACTGTGTTCTGCGGGCTTCTGGTGCTTCTGGCCGGATGTTCCTCCCTGCCCCCTATAAACAGGGAGCTTCTAAATCAGATCCTTTATACGCCAACGCCCGCCCCGGTTCCCCTGCCGACGTCGACCTCCACACCTGCGCCCGTCGAGACCCGGCAGTCCTCCGCGTCCCAAACGGAACCGGCAGCTGCCTCGCCTGAAATCCTGCACGTCTGGCTGCCTGTGCAGCTGAATCCGAACGAAAATAACCCGGCTGCGGCCCTGCTCAAGAAGCGATTGAACGATTTTGAGGCCGACCATCCCGGGGTGGAAATCGACGTCCGCCTCAAATCCGAAACCGGGGATGCCAATCTCCTGGATTCACTGGCGATCACAAGCATGGCAGCCCCGGAGGCGCTCCCGGACCTGATCGCTCTGCCTCACAATGCGCTGGAGCAAGCCTCACAAAAAGGATTGATCAAACCCCTGGATATTTCCAATGAGCTTCAGGACCCGGCCTGGTATCCGTACGCAAAGGATCTTGCCCAGGTCAATGGCACAGCCTATGGCATCCCGTTTGCCGGAGATGCCCAGGTCATGGTATATCGCCCGGAACTGGTATGGATCAAAAGCTGGAATGATATTTTGCTCAGCAACAGCCAGCTGATCTTCGCGGGTGCAGACCCGCTGGCAGAGATGGCGTTGTCCCTCTATGCCTCCGCCGGTGGAGAGCTGACAAATGCACAAGGCAAACCCACCCTCGATCAAAATACCCTGGTCAAGGTTTTGCAGTTGTTTTCCAAAGGCCGAAGCGTCACGCTGTTCCCAGACGCAGACAAGAACCTGTCCAGCGACGACCAGGTTTTGCAGGAGTACCGTGCCCGCCGGTCAGATATCGCGGTCCTTCATTTTTCAAAGTACCAGTCTTCGCAGGATGGACTATACCAGCCTTTAATGGGCCTGAGTGACCAGCAGCCCCACTATACCTTTGCGGACGGCTTGATCTGGTCGCTGACGGGTCGATCGCCCGAACAGCAGCGGCTGGCGATGGATCTTGCCGGGTACCTGACCCAGGACGAATTCCTTTCCCAATGGACTCAGGCCTCCGGTTACCTGCCCATCCGCCGCTTTTCGACCAATGAACAGGTCGATCCAGCGGTCACGGCTGTCATCGATGCATTGCGGCCCATTCCTCCGGTCGATACAATGCAGACCCTCGGTCCGCTCCTGCAGGAAGCAGTCCTTCGTGTGATCGGTGGGGAGGACCCTGAAGCAGTTGCAAGGAGCGTGATCGAGAAACTGGGATAGCAGGGGAATATATTCCAGAAAGTAATGATTCGTGCCGTGCAGGTTGTGAAGTAATAAAAAAACAGGCTCCCGTTGCTGGGAGCCTGCCGATTCAATCATACGACCCAGGCCCATAACATCCATACGCCGATCATAAGTACGCCGATGCCAAACCTGGCCAGGAAGGCCCACCCGGCGCCGATCACATAGGTCCTGGTGGAGTCAAATGCCTTGCGGCGATCCCGCAGACGGATGTATTCGATTACCAGCAATGCTACTGGCGCTGCGATCACGCCGACAACGGGTGTCAGGAATATGCTGGCAACGATGCTGGCTGCAAACGCAAGCAGAATGGAACTCCACGGAATGTACTTGTCGCGCATCTTGGCTGCAATGATGACGTTGTCTACGATGTTGCCGGCGATCATCAGCAGCGTCAGGACGGCAAACAGAAACCAGTCCCAGCCATTCATCAGGCCCCGGGCGTTCTGGATCAGCGCGTAGACGAGCGCTGCCAGCCACATGATAGTCAGGCCCGGGAATACAGGCACGATCAAGCCGAAGAGCCCCACCAGCAGGACAAAAAGAGTAAGGGTTTCGAGCAGGACCTGTGCTGTAAACTCGAAGCCGGGCGGCATCTGTCTCCTCTCTCTATCACATTGCGAAGGCGAATCGCTTGCGCAACATCGGCCCCAGGATTCAACCTTCGCAATGTTTCTCTATTGCGGCCGGATCACATCCACGCCGCCCATCCACGGGCGGAGCGCCTGCGGCACGGCAATCGATCCGTCAGCCTGTTGATTGTTCTCCATTACCGCGATCAGCGTGCGGGGCAGGCCCAGCCCTGAACCGTTCAGGGTGTGGACCAAGCGGGCCTTGCCTCCATCCGTGGGACGATACTTTATATTCGAACGACGGGCCTGGAAGTCGCGAACATTTGAAACCGATGAGACTTCCAGCCACTCATTGCAACCTGCCGCCCAGACCTCGATATCATAGGTGATGGCTGAGCCGAAACCGATATCTCCGGTGCAGAGTTGCTTGACACGGTAGGTCAGGCCCAGTTCGGCGCAGGTGGCTTCGGCATCCTCGCGCATCTTCTCGAGCAGCGCGTCCGACTCTTCCGGCCTGGCGTACATGTACATCTCAACCTTGTCGAACTGATGGCCGCGCTTGATGCCGCGTACATCACGTCCGGCGCTCATCTTTTCACGGCGGAAACAGGGAGTGTAGGCAGTGTACAAAAGAGGCAGATCTGCTTCACTGACAATATCATCCCTGTGCAGCCCGGTCAGGGGAACTTCGGCGGTCGGCACAAAGTACAGCTCCTCCTCGAAATCCTTGTACAGGTTATCGGCAAACTTTGGGAGCTGCCCGGCACCAAAGACCGTTTCATAGTTGACCATAAACGGAAGGTATTTTTCTGTGTAGCCCTGGCGGATATGCAGGTCAAGCATGAAGGCGATCAAGGCGCGCTGCAGGCGGGCGCCGGGTCCGCTTAAGACATAGAAACGAGAACCGGTGATCTTTGTGCCGCGCTCAAAATCGATGACGCCCAGCGCCGGGCCAAGGTCCCAGTGCGGCTTGGGCTCGAAGTCAAATTCGGGGAGTAGGCCCACCGTGCGCAGGACAACATTGTCGTCCTCGCTGGCGCCAACTGGCGTCCGCGGATCGGGGATGTTGGGCAGGGCAGCGGTCAGGGCTTGCAGGTTTGCCTCGACCTCCGCGACCTCCTTGTCGAGTGCGGCGATCCGGTCACCGACCTCGCGCATGGCAGCGATCTTCTGCTCGCGCTCGGTCGCGTCCTTCATCTTCCCGATCTCCTTCGAGACGGCATTGCGCTCTGCCTTCATGCTTTCCACCTGCGTAAGTAGGGCGCGGCGCTTTTCATCCAGCCGCAGGATCTCATCCACGGGGGAAGCATCCATCTGGCGGTTCCTGAGCGACGTGCGCACAAGATCGGGGTTTTCTCGGATCAAATTCAGGTCTAACATCGTGGCTCCTTTTGGGAAACGGGTTTCTCTCCGCTCCCGGAAATAGAATACGCCCCCGGTCCATTGCAGGACGAGGGGGCGTCTCGTGGTGCCACCTGCTTTACCCCCACCTCTCCTTCGGAGCATGGAGGGGGTCTCTCGGATTGCGCTGTAACGGGCGCTTCGCGTCTCTCTTACAATATGCCACGTTGGAAACGTGACCTACTCCTGCGAGAGCGACATCGGTGAAGTGGAATTCCCTGTCTGCCCGGCTGCCTCGCACTGGCCGGCAGCTCTCTGAGCGGATGAACAGGTACTTGTCTTCACGCTGTCTTATAAAGCGTGATTATACACTCCCGCGGGAGGGTGTCAAGCGATACAAATTTTGTATAATCGTGGTCTGGAGGAGCCATGCCAAATATTGAGGAATATCCAACACTTGACCCAAAAGATGTGCGTTTGATCCGGCAACGGTCCGGGGAAAATATCGAAAACCAGCTCCTGGTGATCCAAACACCCTTTGGCTATCGCCGGGTTGCCGAGCTCTTTCTCCCCCAAGCGGAGGCGCCCAAGGCGGCGATCCTGTACCTCCACTGGTATGAGCCTGCCTCCCCCAATTCGAATCGCAGCCAGTTCGTGGAGGAGGCGAAGGAAATGGCGCGTAGGGGCGTGGTCTGCCTTTGTATCGAGACCTTGTGGTCTGATCCCGATTTCTTTCTCAAGCGCACCCAGGCGGAGGATATCCGGAACTCCATGGAAGAGGTCGTCAATATCCGCCGCGCCATGGATCTGTTTTCTCCCCGTTTCAGTGAACAGGCCGGCCGCTTTGCACTGGTCGGCCATGATTTCGGGGGCATGTACGGCGTTCTGGCCGGGAGCCTTGACCGCCGTCCCACACACTACGTGATCATGGCGGCCACGCCCCGCTTCCCGGACTGGTACCTGTATTCTCCCCGCTTGGATGGCGAGGAACGAGAGGCGTTTCTCCGGCAATTCTCTGCCCTGGATCCGATCGCGCACATCCGGAATCTATCGCCGGCGCCGATACTGTTCCAGTTCGGAACGGATGACCCGCACGTGCCTCAGGATCGTGCCCGGGAGTTTTTTGAAGCTGCGAAACAGCCGGCCGATGTCAGGTGGTATGAAGCGGGTCACGGGCTGAACGCGCAGGCAGCTGGTGATCGCCTGCAATGGCTGAGGAAAAATCTGGGTGTGTAGGAAGAATGGGTATGCTTTTTTAGATTTGCTTTGAAAAGTTCCCTCCCAATGTGGTATATTTTGACAAGGAGTGAGATATGAATGAGCGAATCCTAATTATTGAAGATGATCAGCAAATTCTAAAATTACTTCAGCGAGGTCTTGCCTACGAAGGCTATACCGTGGACACTGCCACCGATGGGCGAATGGGACTGATCCTAGCCCGGGACCATACACCTGACCTGGTGATTCTCGATTGGATGCTGCCTGGCATGGATGGCCTCGAAGTCTGTCATCGCCTGCGCACGGGCGGCTCGATCCCGATCCTGATGCTGACGGCCAAGGATACCGTTCAGGATCGTATCCAGGGCCTGGATGCCGGCGCGGACGATTACATGATCAAGCCGTTCAACCTGGACGAGCTGCTGGCCCGTGTCCGCGCCCTGCTGCGACGCACCCAGCCTGAGCGAGTCCCTGTCTTGAAATTTGCCGACCTGACCCTGGACACAGGCTCACGACAGGCGTCGCGCGGCAACCGCTCCATTTCATTGACTGCCAAGGAGTATGAGCTTCTTGAGTTGTTCCTGCGCCACCCCAAGCAGGTTTTGACCCGTGAGGTGATCTTCGACCGGGTCTGGGGCTATGATTTTGGCGGCGAGAGCAACGTATTGGAAGTCTATATCCGCTATCTACGCCAGAAGCTGGAGGGCGAAGGCGAAAACCGCCTGATCCATACAGTGCGTGGGGTTGGATATGTTCTGAGGGAAAATCCCTAGTTTCAATCGCCTGTCTAAAATCTTCAATCAAAAATCCCAACCCCCATGTCTTTGCGTTTGCGCCTGACCTTGCTGTATTCAACGCTGATGGGGGTTATTTTGCTTGTTATCAGCGCGGCGGTCATCTATGTGATCTCGCAAGTGCTGCTGGAGCAGGTGGATGAGACTCTGGAGGGAGCCCAGGATACTGCCATGCGGAATCTCCAGATGAACCAGGTTGGCAAGGTGGTATTGAAGCTGCCCTCCAACGATATCGGTTCCGATGTATATATCCAGATCTGGGGCCTGGATGGGGATTTGCAATCCAATTACCGGGTCTTAAGCAACTTCGAAGCTGTCCCATTCGATTCAAGCGGCCTCCGCGAAGGCGCTCCGGAATATCGATACTTTGCCGGACCCAAGTGGCACATCCGCGTGTTGAGCATCCCCCTGGAGCAGAACGGCCGCAGACTTGCCACCATGCAGGTGGCTTCCAGGCTGGATACAGTGGATAAAGCGCGCGAGGGCCTGACCGAGATTCTTTCGATCATCTGGATCGTGGCGGTCATGTTCTCCGGTATGGCCGTCTGGATCACCATGGGACAGACCCTCAAGCCTCTCGCTGCGATCACCGATACGGTTGAACAGATCAACCGGGCCGATGACCTATCGCGACGTATTCCCTACAGCGGTCCTGATGACGACGAGATCGGCAGCCTGGTCGGCTCCTTCAATCAGACGCTGGAGAGGCTCGAAGCCCTCTTTACCTCCCAGCAGCGCCTGCTGGCGGATGTCAGCCACGAGCTGCGGACACCACTTACCGTCATCAAAGGCAACGTCGATCTGATGCGCCGCATGAAGAGCCTGGACCCCGAATCGCTGGCCAGCATCGACCAGGAGGCAGGTCGCCTGACCCGCCTGGTGGGCGGCCTGTTATTACTGGCACAGGCTGAATCGGGGAAACTGGCCCTGGCCATGGGCAAAGTGGAACTGGACCTGCTGGTCACGGAAGTCTTCCAGGAAATGTCCATCCTAGCGGCCAACAAGGTGCACCTACATTTGAATGAGATCGATCAGGTCTATGTCAATGGGGATCGCGACCGGCTCAAACAGGTGTTCATCAACCTGACCGCGAATGCCATTCAATATACGCCGCAGGCCGGGGATGTGTACATCAGTCTGGAGCAGGTCAAGGACCAGGCCCGCGTCATCGTCCGCGATACCGGCCCCGGGATTCCGGCCGAGGATTTGCCTCACATCTTTGAGCGTTTTTATCGCGCCGAAAAATCACGCACACGCGAAAAGTCCACAGGTTTTGGCCTGGGACTTTCGATCGTGAATTGGATTGTGGAAAAACACGGGGGACGCATCGAGGTTGTTTCCTACGAAGGGAAGGGGACAACCTTTGCTGTCTGGCTTCCTTTATTTGGAAATTCCTAGCCTGTTGCCTGCCTGGCGGCACAGTCCGGCTCCATAATTTTGATACCATTCATCGAGCGCGGCGCTGGATGTAACGCCATTACTTGCATCCTGGTAGATCGGCCCTCCGAAGCGGACATAGCGGCTGGTCTCAGCCGGCCAGGCTGCCTCGCTGCTCGAAATGACGCCGATGCCGCCGTTGTAGCCTGCCAGGGCCAGGCGGGCATTGCCTCCGGCTGCCTCTAGAGCGCGGGAAAGATAACTGGTGCCGCGCAAGGCATTGGTATCCGGGTTGAACGGATTTTCACCCAGCCGGAAATGGAAGGGCATTACCTGGAACAGGCCGGATGCGCCGGCGCGTGAGAGAGCGCGCGGATCTCCGCACGATTCGATCTGCATGACGACGGCCAATAAATTCGGGTCGATGGAGGCGGCATTTGCCCACCGCACGATATCCTTGCTCCAGTATTGGACTTCGCGCGTAAAGATCGGGGAGATCCCGTTCGCAGACGAGTTGGTGTGATTGGCAGAAGGCAAAAGCTCGGCGGCTGCGGCTGCAGATGGACCAGCAATCTGGTTCGGTGCGTTGTTGACGGACATTTGGACAGGTATATTTAACGCAAAGGCTGCCAGTACAAAGGCAATGAACAGGGCGGCAAACGGTGGCAGCCAATAAACAGACAGACAGCCGCTACCGTTCTCAGTGGCCGCGGCTGTCTGCCGTTCGACTTGATTTATGTAGCGAGCGCGGGACATGGGTTCCTCTCAAATTTATCTAAAGGACCCGAGCTCGAAAAGAGTTCGGATATTAAGTTGTTGGCTTGTTCGTTTTTAAGCGTCGTAGGAGCGGTCACTTCCAGACCGGTCATTGTTGCTTGGGCCATTGAAGGAAAGGTTATGATAGGTGGGCTCGGGACGCACAAAACTGGATGGCTGGTTGTTGCCACTGCCGGACTTGGGCGCCGGGCGGAACGTATTATTGCTCGGTGGGGTGCTGGGAACATTTGTCGGCCGGTTCAGGCTGGACGCTGAGCGGATGGCCGGCTGAGCCTGGGCAGGCGTCGATGGGCGATAGGATGGCTGCTCGACCGGTCGCGGGCTGTTATAGGAACGCTTTGCATCGGTCGTGTAAAGACGATCGCCGGCCATGGAGAAGGTACCGATAATCAACACCCGGATCAGAAGGATCATCGCGGCGACAAAGACCGGGACGATCTTGACCAGGGTATCACTGCTGATCACCGCACCACCGGAGGCGCTTGCGTGATTGACGATGGCAACCGACACACCCCACCAGGTCAGTATGGCATTGAAGGCCGCAGCCAGGAACCAGGCGCCGAATAGGTACCAGACTTCCTTGGGCTCGTCGGCTCCCTGCTCAGGGGTAAAGATTCGGGCAATGCCTGCAAAGTCAATGCCACAGAATGCGATGGCAAGAATGGTTGCCCAGCGCAAACCGGCAAAGGTCAGGTTGCCCAACACATCCAGCAGAGCAAATTGTGTGGTGCTAAAGTTAAAGATCTCGAACGCCAGTAAAGCACCGATGATCATGATCCCCCAGGCAGCGCCACGATTAAAGCGCCGCCCGCGAAAGAGGCTCGCCAGACCATCCCCAGCATTCTTACGGTATGCAGACATCTCGACCTCCTTAGTCGAATAAAGGACAAGTAAGGTCGATTATAGAACATGTGTTCTATAAAGTCAAGGATTTATAAAATTGGGGGCTTAATCGGGATTTTCGATCACTTTTTGTTGAAATGAGCCCTCATCGGCTTGAAATAGAAATCCTCCCAACCCAGGCGGTAGGAGTCGGCTTGGCCCGGAGGCAGAGCCGAATGGATGAGGGTCACGGTCGTGCCGCCCTCGGCCTCCTCCAGTAGAACCTCCAGGCGCGAGTCGGGTGCCTGTTCGGGGAACTCCGCCGTCCGCCAGGATTGGACGATGCGCCGATCCAGGTCCAGGTCCAGGGTCGAGCCGCTGATGTATCCATCCCAGGCGCTGAATATCCCGCCCACCTTTCCATCCACCTGGGCGGGGCTGCCGGTCATCGCTGTATGGCCCTCACTGCTCAGCCAGGCCGCGTATATTTCTGCCGGGCTGGCGGGAACCGTTTCGGAAAGTCTGAAGCCGTTTTCCATTTATATTTGTCTGCTTTTTTCGCTGGTATGCAGGGCCGCTGAAATCCGGGCCGCCAGGCGGGCATTGTTCAACAGCAGCGACAGGTTGGCCTGCATGGATCTTCCCTCGGTCATCTCGCTCATACGCTGGAGAAGGAAGGGGGTAACCTCCTTGCCATGGATGCCCCGGTCGTGCGCCTCCTGGACGGCCTGCTTGATATGCGGCTCCATCTGGGACTTGGGAATTGCATCCTCCTCCAGAATCGGGTTTGCCACTAGGACGGCGCTTTGCAATCCGGCCGACCAGTGCGCCTTTGCAAAATCGACGATCTCCTGGGGCGTTTCCAGCCTGGCGCTGACGTTCAACCCGCTGTCGCGTGAATAAAACGCCGGGAATTCATCGGTACCGTATCCGACAACCGGCACGCTCATTGTCTCGAGATATTCAAGGGTGGCTGGCAGGTCTAGGATGGCTTTGGCTCCGGCACAGACCACGATCATGGGGATGGTGGCCAGCGCCTGCAGATCCGCCGAGATATCGAAGGGCGCCTCACGGTGGACGCCGCCGATCCCGCCGGTCGCGAAGATCTTGAGGCCGGCGTGCTTGCTGGCCAGCATGGTCCCGGCAACGGTTGTTCCGCCGCAGGCTCCCCGGACCATTACCGTGGCGAAATCCCGTGGCCCTACTTTAATCACTTCACTTTCATTTGCCAGTCTTTCCAGCTGGGGTTCGGTCAGCCCGATATGCAGGGATCCATCCAGGAACCCGATGGTGGCCGGGGTGGCACCGTTTTCGCGGACGGCATTTTCCATGTCCCGCGCCAGCTGCAGGTTCTGTGGTCGCGGCAAGCCATGGGTGAGAACGGTCGATTCGAGTGCAACGATGGGCAGGGGAACACTCATTGCCCGCTTGACATCAGTAGATGTTGTGAAGGTGAACATAGATTCCTATGGGGTTTGCTACTTAACGTCGATCGTCTATCAGATGCTGGATGGCACGTGCAATCCATTTCTTGCGACTTTCACTCGGAAACCTCTTCCTTTCATCTTCAATCAGCCTCATAGCGATTGCATCATCGCCACCTACCATGCTGGCCAGCTGCTCGTATAAATGTTCCTCAGAAGGCCCACCATTCGTTCTTTGTTTTGAAGTGAATGCCTTACCTGAATAAAAATTTCCATTTCCCGGGGGCGGGACAGGTCCACTTGAGAAAGGCCCTCCCGAACCAGATGGTCCGGGGCCGCTCGGTGAGGGTCCCTTTTCATAAGAGTCATCAAATCCATAGGCCGGGGCACACTTATTTTCCAAATCCACGGGCCCGCTCCAGGGCCATTCCTTATTGAGGACCTGATTAAGACATTCAATTCCCTGAATAATGATCTGCGGAACCGGTTTTCCCCTGGCTTTCATAAATTCGGCTGTCTGCATCAGCTGAAGACGGTAGGCATCCAGAAGCAACACCATGGCAGATGTGCGCTCCTCCTCCGTTGTCGCAGTCAAGGGTTTGGAAAAAGGGATCTCCTGGATCAGGGTCGCGAATTCCTGAACCATGGCTTCTTCTCTGTAGATTCCCTTGTCAATTTTGCCTTGTTTCTTCAGGTTTTCGCGGCTGAGCTTCCAGGCTTCGACATGATCCGACGATACGACTCCCGTTTCAGGATAAATCTCGACGGGGACCCGCCAGGTTCCCATCCCAACCCAATAGAGCTCCACGCCCTTGTCTCTCTGTGCAGTTGTAAATTCGTTGGCATACAGGTTGAAAAGTAGGAGTCGAAGCTGGTCGCGTGGATAAAAAGATGGTTTGCTGATTGGAATGGCTGCCGGGATGTCTCTGTCATCAGGATTCGTTACGTATTTTGGATTCGCCAGCTCTGACACCCCATCGGCCACTTCGTCTGCGCGTTGGTTGAAACGGTCGGCCTCCGGCTCGCCGATGGTTGCCAGGTATTCCGTCAGCTTGTGCTCGTTCATGAATCCGCCCAGCTTGCCTCGTACCAGGCCGATCATACTTGCTGGCCAGTTGGCTTCGAACTTGGAGGGATTGGGTAGCTCCGGTTTCACCGTCGAGCTCGCTTTGTAGACCAGGTTTTCGATCGTGGTATTGCTGAAGAAGGGATAGGGATTCCCGGCCGTGGGGAGCAGCCCGTTTCGAAAGGGAGTAAATTGAAATGAGACGTCGGTGGCAGAAACGGGAATTCCATCCAGACTGCGTCCGAGGATCTCAGACGACCTTCCATCTTCGCCGCGCAGCTCGATGGTGTGTGGCCTCAAATCGAAAGCCTGCCGGAAGCGCTCAAAGCCGTCCAGGCTTACCACCCTGCTGGAGCC
>JBLMZU010000114.1:0-12455 GCA_050258995.1 Bacteroidota bacterium | reverse complement strand
TGCCATACCAATCAGACACCCATTCCGATACATTGCCTCCCATATCCAGCGCGCCCGTGGGGCTTGCGCCATCCGGGTAGCTACCTACCTGGGTTGTATCGCCCATGTGGCTTGCATAGTTTAATAAATCATAACTCGGATCTTTGTTTCCCCACGGATATTTTTGTTTCTCCGTTCCACGCGCAGCTCTTTCCCATTCAGCCTCTGTTGGAAGGCGTCGGTCCGCCCAGGCACAATAGGTATTGGCAGCGTCCCAGGAAACATTGATCACCGGATAATTACCAAATTGAGTATTACCATAATATCCTTTATGCGAACGAGAATTTCCTCGGTAAGGGGCTTTACAGGGACCTTTTTCCACACACATGGCGTACATGGCATTGGTCACCTCGGTCTGGTCAATCCAATAAGAACTTAAATAAACCTCGTGCAGCGGCGCTTCATCTGGTGATCCATTTTGACTACCCATTGTAAAATTTCCCGCTGAAACCAGAAGAAGCATCATTCCATCCTTCTTGGAGATTACATTTAACTCGGGCGTATAAGTCAGTGTTGGAGGTTGTGATGCCGTTGCGGAAGGCTTTGGCATTTCTGTTGGACTGAGCAAGATCGAGATCACTGGCTCATTTGTAGGTAAAGATGTATTTATAGGAAGGGAAGTCCTCGTTGCAGTTGATGTTGCAGGTTCGGTAGGTCTGACCCGGGTCGGGAGTAGTGTCGGTGTTGAAGTATTAAAAAATGAGAGAGGCAGGATTTTTGAGGATACCCCAGCGGCCAGGACAAGGAACAAAATCAGTAACCCACCTCCAATCCCACCGATCAGGCGGGGGGAGAATTTTGTTGTAAAGCCCTTCTCCCCAAGCACTGGGCCGGAAGAAGGAGTATTCTCCTTTACGGCAGTTTCGTGAACTGCAGGCTCCTTCTTCCGAATCGCTTCATCTGCTTTTTTCGCATCCTGATGTTCCTTCGAGAATTGCGCCGTCGTGCTCTTTTCCAGAACCATACCCCGGGCATTCAGTTCATCGCGGGCTGTCCTGCGGATGGTCAGGCTGTCATCCGTCTCGGCAATTTCGCGCAGTTTCTCCTCGGCAGAGCGGGCCAGGCCGGGATGCTTGCCCTGCATGAGGGTTATCAGATCCCGTATGCCGGCCCTGCGGACACTTGAATTGGGGTGAGAAAGAAGCTCAAGCACGTCCGGAGGAAGAGGCGTGGGCTTCACTTCGCCCGGTGTTAGATTTTCACGCAGGATAATATCGCCCTGTTGTTTGTAGGACCATTTGCCAGGCGTCTGTTTCGGGGTCGTGCGCACAACCTTGTCGTAGGCGTAATCGAACAGCTCGTCCACATCGATGCAGCCATCGTCATTTTGATCTGCCTCCCCTTTCAAGCCTTCGATCAGGAAGTGCGTAAACAGGGATTCCTGCATATCGCCGGTCACCTTGTCCCCCTCCCAGGCATATTGAGTCGCGTCAGTCGCCGTGAGCACGACGCGGCCGAATCCGCTCCCTTCGAAGGCAGTCGCGATGCCCATGCTCTTCCCCAACCCAGTAACAGATTTGGTCCCCTGTGCGAAGGCACCGCTATTGCAGCAATCCAGGATCAGGATCTGTCTTTGGGAGCGGCTGTTATTCATAGCATCCGTGACGAACTCGGAGGGAATGCCGCTAGCCTCCAGAATACTCATCTCGGTGTCATTTGCTGCCAGGAACAACTCTCCCTGCTCGTTCCGGACTCCATGTCCCGAGAAATATAAAAGAAGCAAATCATCCCGCTTCCGGTCCGCGAAGAAACGGGCAATGGAGCGCCGGGTTTTCCCCTCCCCTTCGTTCAACAAGATCTGGACCCCGTCAAACCTGGCCAGGTCACGCAGCGTCTGCGCAAATTCCTCAGCATCCCAGCCGGGTGCAGTCAGTCTGGCAAAAGCCGAATCCTGATATTCTGTATTGGCGATGACGAGGGCATATTTGGGAGTCATTTCTTTTTCTGCCCCTTCTTCTGTTGCTTTTCCAACAAGGCAACCAGTTTTTGCATTTCGGCAATGGAGCCTTCAAAATCAACATTTTGACCGGCAATCCTGCCCTTGAACTTGATCGTCCGCCCCCTTCCCTGGAGACTCCAGGCCTGGAGAAACTCCACAATCTTTGGAAATACCGCAGGTAGCACAGACAGGGCTATGGTCCCCGCCGTAATCGCCTCCGCCCCCTTTGTCCCTTGTGGCGCTATGCCGCCCGGCTTAAGTTGTACAGATTCGAGGTCGAATTCCTTCAAATCCCGTAACAACTGGCGCGTCATTCGATCCAGCTCTTCATCGCTCCTAGCAGGCGCGGACACAGTCAAATCGATGGAAAGAGGAATGTCATCCATAGTCCCTCCTCTGCTAATCTATAAAATCATTATACGCTGATGAACGCAATTTGTCATCAAGTTGTAATAATATTCACAATTGGTTTGAGCAGGAGTGCCCGTTTCCAGCCGTTTTGTTTCCCACCGGCAACGCTGTACAATGCTTTCCTGTCTTCTGGATGCCCTTCAGGATCGCGATAGACTTAGGAATTCCCCTTTAACAGTTCATCCAGCATCGATGCGGGCACCTGCACGGCCACCACTTCTCCGCGCACGGTAATAACCCCATTTGCCAGGATCCATTCCTCGATCACGACCTTACGTCCATTCAAGCTCTTCACTCTACCGCGCACTTCCAGTTCGATCCCGAGCGGAGTCGGCTTGTGATAATCCACGTGCAGGGAGGCGGTAAGAGTCCGGGTATTCGGCTCTGCGTCCGGATCCTGCTGCCGCGCGGCATTGTACAGGGCTGCGGAGGCTGTCCCCGTGCCGTGGCAATCGATGAGCGAGGCGAGCAGGCCGCCATAGACATAACCAGGTACCGCCATGTGGTACGGCTTGGGGAGGAAATGACAGACTGACTCTTCCCCATTCCAGTAGCTTTTGATCTGGTGTCCGTGCTCGTTCAGCCGGCCGCAGCCATAACAATGGGCCAGCTCATCCGGGTAGTAGTCCTGAAACGATTTTTGATGCATGAATAGGTCATCCTTTCCACGATCTACCAAACGTCACTTGATGACAGCTCTTTGAAAAGGAAACAGTCGTTACGGAGGGCTTGCGGTTGGCGCGGGACTCTGCGTGAGAGTGGGGGTCCTGGTAACGGTCGGCGTACGGGAGGGTGTAGAGGTGCGGGTCGGCGTCGGCGTTCGCGAGGCTGTCGGCGTCGCAGACGGCGTATCCGTGGGTAGTGCGGTCGGAGCGTCCCCTTCGAGCGTAAACTGACCGACCTGCTTCCAGTCGAGGCCGACGAAGATCACCACTGTGTAAGTACCGGGCAGCCATTCCGAGGCGGGTGCTTGCCATTCAGTAAAGCCATACCCACCTACTTCACCGTCCCAGGGGAGGGTTTCATAATGGACCATCCTGCCATCGCGCAGCCACAGGGCAGTCCACTGCGCGCCGGGCGTCATCTGGTCATAGCTGAATACCGCGCACATGAAGTTGATGGGGTTCTGGAAAACAGTGGCTGCTTCGATCTCTGCCAGGTTGTCGCAATTGCGCGTGAACTGGAGCTGACTGAATACCGCGCCGGGGTTGGGGGTTACATTGCTCTGGAACAGGGCCTCGATCACCGGCGGGATAAACGGCGTGGGCGTAATGGTCGGTGTGTCGCTCACTGCGGGTGTCAAGGTGATGGTCGGAGAAAGGGTGATAGTCGGGGATAGCGTGATGGTCGGAGAAAGGGTGGTGGTCGGTGTCAGGGAGGCGGTAGGCGAGGGAGGGAAATATCGAAAGGCAACCGGCTCACCATACAGCGCAAGGACAATACTGAATGCAAGCAGGAGCAGGCCAAATCCCAGGGTATACCACCCGCCCTTTTCACGCTGCCTGCGAATCCGATAAAAGGTCAGCCGCCTTGCCGAGCGCAGGGCTCGAAAACCGGAACGGAAGATCCATACTGCCCCGATAAAGGAAATGACAACCGCAGCAATGATGCCTGCACGAATATCCATGAGAAAGATTATAGCATGTGGAAAAACATCGTGGATTTTACGATGCCGGCGTACGCGTCGGCGTGGATGTCCGCGTTGCAGAGGGTGTGCTGGTCAGGCTCGGAGTTCGCGTGGGCGTCGGAGTCCGGGTAGGCGATGGAGTGACGGGCGCGCGCGTGGGGGAGGACGTCCAGGTGGGGATCGGAGTCTGCGTCGGCAGATGAGTGATGGTGGGACGCGGCGTACGCGTCTGGGAGGCGGTGTAGGTGGGACGCGGGGTCAGGCTCGGCGTGCGCGTCCAGGTCGGGAGAGGAGTACGCGAGGGAGTCGGCGTAACAGAAAGGTAGGCGATAAAGGTGCCCCTCTGCTGAGTCCCGAGGGCCAGCGCGGTCCCCGTCCGGGTCAACATTCCTGCCCACGAAGTGGACAAGGAGCTGGTCACCAAAGAAGAGGCCGTGACAGTACCTGTCGCCACGACCGCCTCTGTCAAGGTCTGGACCGGAACAGCTGTGTTGGTTTGGGCTCCCGTAGGCGGAAAGGTCGAGGTCCCGGCAAAGGACGCAGTGGGAATAGTCGTGGAGGAGATCTTGCCAGCGAGCGGCTTTACAAAGAAAACGGACCCGAGAGCAAACAGCATCATCACCAGGGAAAAGGCCAGCCACTGCCGGCCAGCCGACATTTTGGCCTGGCGGGTGCGATAAAAGACCACGCTGCGCGCCGATTGGATGGAGCGGATGCCCGCCCAGGCAGCCAAAAGTGCTCCAACCAGGAGAACAACGAAAAAAATGAGGAGAAAGCTGCTGCTCATGCCGCCGGGATTATACTGCCTCTTCCCCTGGAGTGAGATAAAATAGGCTCATGAAGGAGCTCGTTTTTCTCAAGCTTGGCGGGTCGCTCATCACCGATAAAATGAAGCCCTACACCCCGCGCCTGGACGTCATGGACGATCTTGCACTCCAGGTCACGACAATGCTTCACAGACAGCCGGATCTCCGTCTCGTGATCGGGCACGGTGCGGGCTCTTTTGGACACGTGGCAGCCAGCGAATACAAGACCCGGGACGGCTATCCGCCTCCCTCCGAAATGGCTTATAGTGACCGGGATTCGACCGAAGACATCTACTGGAAGGGGTTCGCGGAAGTCTGGTACCAGGCGTCCTCCCTCAACCGCTATGTGATGGAGGCCCTACACAAGGCCGGTCTGCGCAGCATTGCGCTGCCGCCTTCGGGAAGCGTGATTGCCAGTGACGGCCGCGTGTCCGTATGGGAGACCACCCCGATCCGGATGGCACTGGCGGCCGGAATCGTGCCCGTAATCTTTGGCGATGTAGTCTTCGACGAGATCCGCGGCGGCACCATTCTCTCCACCGAAAACCTGTTCGCCTACCTGGTGAAGGCCCTGGCGCCTGAGCGGGTCCTGCTGGCAGGGCTGGAGGACGCGGTCTGGGAGGATTTCCCGGCCCGGACGCGGCGCATCGAGCGGATCACCCCCGAGTCCTTCGAGGAGATCAAGCATGGCGTGGGTGGCTCCGCGGCGGCCGACGTCACCGGCGGCATGGAGGCAAAAGTCAGGGAAATGCTCGAGCTGGTCCAGGAGAATCCGGGGTTAAAGATCCAGATCTTTTCGGGCACCGAGCCCGGAAACCTGGCCCGTGCCCTGTTGGGCGAAATCCTGGGTACTGAGATCAGCTCATAAATAAAATGGACATTGCACGGCATGACACTATACAAGGAAAGAGGGGACGGATGGCAATTGTAGATTATTCCCGGTAATTCGATAATTAGCGGAAGGATTGTGCAAAACCACCAACAGCGTTTTTTATGGACGCCCCCGGGCATCCATACAGATAAGCAATACGTTCAAAGGAGATAGCATGGCCACAAAAACCAAGGTCAAAAAGGCTCTACCCAAAAAGACAGTCCTCGTGAAGAAGCCGCCCGTCAAGAAGGCTGCATCCGCCTCCCATAACGGTCAGAATGGCAAGAAAGCCGCCTTTGTACCAACCAAGTTAAAACTGCTGAAACCTGTCCCCTCGGATATTGAGATCGCACAGGCCGGAAAACTGAAACCCATCCTTCAGATCGCGACAGAGCTGGGGATCAAGGAAAGCGAGCTCGAGCTCTTCGGACCCTACAAGGCCAAGATCAAGCTCGAGATCCTGAACCGTCTGGCCAAGCGCAAGGACGGCAAGTATATCGATGTGACCGCCATTACCCCCACCCCGCTCGGCGAAGGCAAGACCACGACCACCGTCGGCGTCTCGCAGGCGCTGGGTGCCCACCTGGGGAAGCGCGTCATGACTGTAATCCGCCAGCCCTCCCAGGGTCCGACCTTTGGGATCAAGGGCGGTGCGGCAGGCGGCGGCTATTCCCAGATCATCCCAATGGAGGATTTCAACCTCCATTTGACCGGCGACATCCATGCCATCACCGCCGCCCACAACCTGTGCGCCGCAGCACTGGATGCCCGCATGATGCACGAGAAGAACACACCGGACGATGAGAAGCTCTTCAATGCCCTCTGCCCGCCCAACAAAAAAGGGGAACGCAGGTTCTCGCCCAGCATGCTGCGCCGCCTGAAGAAACTCGGCATAGAGAAGACCGACCCGAATGAGCTGACCCCGGAGGAGCGTTCACGCTTCGCCCGTCTCGACATCGATCCGGAAGGCGTCCAGTGGCGCCGCGTGATCGACGTGAACGACCGCTTCCTGCGTGAGATCATGGTCGGCCTCGGCAAGGATGAAGCCGGTCACGAACACCGCTCCGGCTATGACATTACTGTCGCTTCCGAGATCATGGCCATCCTGGCGCTGACCACCAGCCTTGCCGATATGCGTGACCGCCTGGGCCGCATGGTCGTGGCCGTCAACAAGCGCGGCGAAGCCGTCACCGCCGAAGACCTGGGCGTGGCCGGCGCGCTGACCGTCCTGATGAAAGACGCCATCAAGCCCAACCTGATGCAAACCCTCGAAGGGACTCCCGCCATCGTCCACGCGGGACCGTTCGCCAACATCGCCCATGGACAGTCCTCCATTATCGCCGACAAGATCGCCCTCAAGCTGGCCGACTATGTCATCACAGAATCCGGCTTCGGCGCCGACATTGGCATGGAGAAGTTCATGGACATCAAGTGCCGTTACTCCGGGTTGATCCCGCGCGTGGTGGTGCTCGTCGCTACGGTTCGCGCGCTGAAGATGCACGGCGGTGGACCCAAGGTGGTCGCCGGCAAGCCGCTGGCTTCCGAATACACCGACGAGAATCTCGAGCTGCTTGAGAAGGGCCTGCCCAACATGGTGCAGCACATCGAGAACGCTCTTAAGTATGGCGTGAACGTTGTGGTAGCCGTCAACTCTTTTGCAAATGACACACCTGCCGAGGTCGAAATGGTTCGCAAAGCCGCCCTCGATGCAGGTGCAATGGACGCCGTGGTCTCCCGCCACTGGATGGAAGGCGGCAAGGGTGCGATCGCCCTGGCCGAGGCAGTGGTCAAGGCCTGCGAGAAGCCCAGCAAATTCCAGTTCCTGTACCCGCTGGATATCCCGGTCAAGGAAAAGATCGAGACCATCGCCCGCGAAATCTACCGCGCCGACGGCGTGGATTACACGCCCGAGGCTGAGTCCAAGATCGAACAGTTCACCAGGCTCGGCTTCGGTGACCTGCCGCTGTGCATGGCCAAGACCCATCTCTCCTTCACCGACAAGGCGGATGTGAAGGGTGCCCCGCGCGGCTTCCGCATTACGATCAGCGACATCCGTGCTTCTGTAGGCGCGGGCTTCCTGTATCCGCTGCTTGGCACCATGCGCACCATGCCCGGCCTGCCGACACGCCCCGTCTTCTACGATGTGGATGTGGATCTCGAGACAGGCAAGGTGGTTGGACTGTTCTAAATAACTTCCAAGAGCACAGACCCCGGAGGCTGTAACCTTCGGGGTCTTTTTTGTTTGACAGGATTTATTTATAATGCAGGGATGCAAAGCGATCCCCTGACCATTACCTCTGCCCTCGAAGCCCTGCACGCCAGGCAAACCACGGCGCAAGACCTTGCCGATGCCTGCTTCCGTCAAATTGAGCGACTCAATCTGCAGCTCCATGCCTTCATCACCGTCCTGGATGCCTCCTCTGCGCGGGAGGCCCAATTCCCGGCCAACGGCCAGGCGGTGACCAGTGCTCTGCGCGGCATTCCTCTGGCGGTCAAAGACCTCTTTGACACGGCCGGGATCCGCACCACGATCGGGTCGAAGTTTTTCTCCGATCACGTGCCGGAAACGGATGCGTTTGTGGTGGAGAAACTTAAACAGGCAGGTGCGATCATCGTGGGGAAGACCAATACGCATGAGATCGCCCTCGGTGTGACCGGCAACAATCCCCATTATGGAACGGCCCGCAATCCCTGGGACCCAACGCGCATCCCCGGTGGGTCTTCCAGCGGCTCCGCGATCGCCGTAGCGTCCGGCATGGCGCTCGGGGCACTGGGCACGGACACGGGTGGATCGATCCGCATCCCGGCTTCATTATGCGGTGTAGTCGGATTTAAGCCGACCTATGGACGCGTCAGTCTGCGGGGGGTTTTTCCGCTCTCCTGGAACCTCGACCATGTCGGCCCGTTGACGAGATGTGTGAAGGATGCCGCGCTGATGCTGCAGGTGATCTCTGCCTACGATCCGCTGGATCCGGCATCGGTCAGGATGATGTCGGGCGATTATCTGGGTCATCTCGTTGATGATATGGAAGGACGCAGGATCGCCCTGGGGTGCGGCGACTATATCGATGGGTCCGATCCGGAGGTATTGGCCGCGGTCTGTGAAGCGGCCAAGGTTTTCGAAGCCATGGGCTGCAAGGTGCAGGATGTGAACGTCGACTGGCTGCGCGAGGCCGCCCTTGCCAATAAGACCATGACCCAGTCCGACGGTGCAGCGGTCCACCGTGATCGAATCAAGGAACATCCGGAAATGTTCGGGGAGGACATCCGCCGTCGTCTGGAGGATGGAACAAAAACCACCTCAACGGAATACATCCTCGCCCGGCGCACGCAAACCGAGATCAGGAAGAGGCTCGAGCAGTTCTTTGAGTCCTACGATTTCCTGCTGACGCCGGCCACCCCGATCCCCGCACCAACCGTGGAAGGGTACGACGCCGTCGAGCAGGCCGCGCGTCTGACACGCTTCACCTCGCCTTTCAATCTGTCGGGGCTCCCCGCACTTTCGGTCCCCTGCGGCTTCACACAGAGTGGACTACCCATTGGCCTGCAGATCGTCTCGCGCGCCTGGGCCGACGCCAAGGTCCTGAACGCCGGGTACGCCTACGAGCAGGCAACCAAATGGCATCTGCATATTCCCCCGCTGTCCCAGGATCAGTCGGCAGTTCTTTGATACAGCGCCATCTCCCATACAAATAACCGGTGAAGGTCGACACGCTCAAAACCTTCGCTTCTAAGCAGCGAATCCATTTCTGAAATTGGATGCAGGAAAATCCGGAATGGATCTTTTTGGATCCTTTGGATGAGATTCATGATCGGAAATCCAAGACGCAGATACCAGGCCTCGCGCGGGTAGGTCAGCGCAAGTGCCCGCTGGCTGTGGCCCGCCGCGGCCTTCAATAAACGGCGAAAATCGGGATAGCAGCAGACCACACGGTCGAGTGTCACAACGTCGGCCTGCGGCAGCTGCGATTCGACATCCGTAAAATCGGCATGGATGAAGGTCACGCGCCCGCTGTGCCCGCGTCGAGCCGCCTCGTCTTTGGCCTCCTTTAAATAGGCGGAGGAGGCATCCACATGCATGGCTGTACTGGCCACGTCCTCGAGCAACTCATGATGGATGGCGCCGATTCCTCCTCCAACGTCCAGCAGAATCGTATTTTTTATTTTTAAGGACCGAATGGCTTCCAGGATCAAACGCGTGTGTTTTGCCGGACCCTTCCTTCGATAATCCCTGAGCTGTGATTTCGCCTCCTGTTCGCCAAAGGTACGATCTGTGATCTCACAGCAATTGCATGGCATGGCACTCCTCCATCTTGTAACACGAATAAAAACCGGTATTAGGCTTGTAATTGCGACGCTACCTGCTCGTAATATTCCAACGATCCCGGGTTGATGAGTGCATCCCGGTTGTTTACCGCGCGTCCATTCAGAATATTCGTGACCGCGCTTTCCACTTTTTTCATGTTCAATGTATACGGGATATCCGGCGTTTCCAGGATCAGGGCCGGGACATGCCGCGGCGAGGCATTTTCGCGCAGGGTCCGGCGGATCTTATCCTTGAGCTGCTCGCTAAGCGTCTGGCCCGGGGCGAGCTTTACGAACAGGATCACGCGCTGGTCCTCCCGGTAGTTCTGGCCCACGGCGAGGCTGTCTGCGACCTCGGGCAGTTTCTCCATCTGGGCATAGATCTCGGCGGTACCGATGCGCACACCCGAAGGCTTCAACACCGCGTCCGAGCGGCCATAGAAAGTAATCCCGCCGGTATCGCTGTGGATCAAAATATAGTCGCCGTGCCGCCAGACGCCCGAGTAGACGTCGAAGTAGGCGCTATGATACTTTGAGCCGTCCAGGTCATTCCAGAAATAGAGCGGCATGGAGGGGGCAGGTGCTTCACAGACCAGCTCCCCCTGCTGGTCGAAGACCGGCTTCCCCTTCTCATCGTAGGAACGGATCTTCATCCCCAACCCGGGACTCTGCAGCTCACCCGCGTACACAGGCAGGAGCGGGCTGCCGATCGCAAAACACCCGTTGATATCGGTGCCGCCGGAGATCGAGTTGAAATGCAGATCAGCCTTGATCTGGCTGTAGACATATTCAAACCCCTCCTGCGAGAGCGGGGATCCGGTCTGCGAGATCTCCCGCAGCGAGGAAAGATCATGGTCCTGGCCGGGAGCGATATTCTCCTTTTTCAAAAAGTGAATGTAACTGGCGCTGCACCCAAAGATGGTGACCTGCTCCTCCTGGATCAGCTTCCACATCGCGCCCGGGTCGGGGTAATTGGGATTCCCGTCGTACAGTACCACCGTCGCGCCGACCGCAAGCGAGCTCAACAACCAGTTCCACATCATCCAGCTGCACGACGTAATATAGAAGATCCTGTCACTCCGGCGCAGGTCCGTGTGCAGGAGAAGCTCTTTTAAATGGTTGATCAGCACGCCCAGGCCCTGGACCATGCACTTCGGCTTGCCGGTCGTCCCGGACGAGAACATGATGTACAGGGGATGGTCGAAAGGCAGCTGTGCAAACTCGATCTCCGGTCGATCCTCTTTGGAGAGGAAGTCATCATAATGGACAGCATTGGGGATCATGGAGAGATCCGGTCGTTCCCGTGTGTAGGAAACAACGATCACCCTGGTCAACGAGGGGATCCCCCGGGATACTTCAGCAGCATGCTCGAGCGTATCAAACGCCCTGCCCTTGTAGAAATATCCATCGGCAGTGATCATGACCTTTGGTTCCACCTGGCCAAGACGCTCGATTGCCGCGGCCGGGCCGATATCGGTGGCGCAGGAGGACCAGGTGGCGCCCAGGCTGGTTGCAGCCAGCATGCCGATCGCCGTCTCCATCAGGTTGGGCATATACCCGACGACCCGGTCTCCCACGCCGACGCCGCTCCCCCGCAGCGCCAGTGCAAGCCGGGCCACGGACTCGTAGAGCTCCGCATACGTCATACGCCTGGATGTTTGTGTTTCGCCTAGAAAAATGAATGCCACGTGGTCATCACGATAACGCAGCAGGTTCTCAGCAAAATTCAGGCGCGCACCGGGGAACCACGCCGCGCCAGGGAATTTTGACAAGTCATCCACCACCCGGTCGTAGCGCCTGGACGCCTTGATATTGGCGAAATCCCACATCGCCGCCCAGAAGTCGGGGATATTTTCAACGGACCACTGGTACAGCTCTGCATAGGAGCCGATGTTCAAGCGGTACCAGGCGTTGACCTGCTCTATAAAGCGGGTGATATTCGCCTGTTCTTTTCGCTCCTCAGAAGGAATCCATAAGGGTTGTTTCATCAAGTACTCCTTTTGGTTTGCTCAAGCCGCCTGGAGTAAAAGGATGAGTTGGTGCAGCTCTCCTCGCGTTTGGCTGTCCAGATTATAAGTCAAATAAACATGCCGCATCCTGAATTTAATCTTATAAAAACTGAGGCGCGACTCCTTCACCGCTCAGTATAAGTTTCAGCAATTTAAAAGGAAATGCCGACCCTTTCTCTGACATGGGTCGGCTTTTGTTTCTCTCTTTTCGCGATCTTTTCGTCAAAATCCGCGGCAATCCGTGGCTAAGATCTTAATTCTGAGGAGAATCATATTATGCGTTGCAACCTATAGCGAATGGTCCAGTGCAGCATGTTTAGCCTGGCCTGCCGCGGCTTCCAAGGCTTCGAACATTTCGCCTGCCTGCTCCGCTGACAACCGTTCATCCAGGATCGGCAGGTACACTTCCTCCTCCTTGGCAAAATGGACCTTCACCAGGGCGTAGAGG
>JBLMZU010000113.1:0-5669 GCA_050258995.1 Bacteroidota bacterium | reverse complement strand
TACAATAGAGCGTGCTGCTCAAAAGAAGGATGACAGAAAATTCCAGGCGGAAATTATTGCCTATATGAATCGCCATCCCGAGCTCATCCATTTTGTCCCTGCGGCATTGGTAGATGGCGATGAACAGTGCAGGGAATTTGCCATGCAGCTTGCAGATATGTCCGCCCACCCTGCAATTCTCGAATCCCTAAAAGGGTTTTCCCTCGGGCAGCTGGGACCAGATGCCCAGCGCCTGGATGCTACGCAAATTCTTACGAAGCACGGTATTTTCAAGTCCGGCGAGATGATCAATTTATGGCTGGAGGGGGAATGGAAGTCTATTATGATGCTGGGCTTCCAAATCACCTATGATGCCATGGAACAACACACCCTTAAACCTGCCGCACAGCACTTAATGGAACAGGCAATCTATACACTTCGGGATGGAAACGCGGCAAAAGCAGAAGGTTATCTACGCAAGGCCATCGAAATCCAAAAGGATGAACCCGGACTCTACAACAACCTGGCGGTAGCTCTCAGTATGCAGGGAAAGCATGAGGAATCTGATGCGATTGCGGACGATATTCCCATTCGTTTCCCCGATTACTTTTTCGGTCAGGTAATCGCCGTCCGGAGGGCCATTGGGGAACATGACCTCGTAAAAGCCAAAACCATTCTTGACAAGATGATGCAAAAACAGGAATTACATGTCACAGAATTCGGCGCGTTGTGCGCCTGCCAGATTGATTATCTAATCGAAGATGACAAGCCGGAAGGTGCAGTCTCATGGTGGGAAATGTGGCAGCAGGGATATCCGGAGGATCCGGCCCGTGAAAGCTACGAGGATAGGATGTCCCTGATTACCTCGTTTGTGAAGATTCAGGATAGGCTGGCCAGGCCGCGTGGGCGAAACAAGAAGAAATCCTGATGAGGTGGAATCGTCATAACTGCTGGAAAACATCTGTCAGTTTTGACCGATATTTTTGATCTTTCTTCTTCCCAATTACTGAATCTTTCGCGAGATCTCATCCAGTCTGGAAATCTCGTCCACGGTCAAGTGGAACTTCATCGCCCCGGCGCTTTCCACCGCCTGGCTGACCTTCGTCACACCCGGAATGGTGACCACGGTATCTCCCTGCGAGTTGATGATCCAGTTCAAAGCCACCTGGGCGGCAGTGGCCTGATACCTGTTTCCAATCTCTTCCAGCGCAGCAACCAGGGTGCGGCTCTTCTCCAGCCCACGCTTCAGGCGCGAGCGCCAGAAGAAGGATTTCTTTTCAAGCAGCTCCGGATTTTTGTGGTACTTGCCGGTCAGCAATCCGGATGCCAGTGGGGTGTAGGCAATGATCGTTATGCCCAGCTCCCGGGCTGCCTCCAAAGTACCGTTTTTCTCGATGCTCCTGTTCAACAGGCTGTATTCCACCTGGTTGGATGCCAGCGGTAATCCATGCTTTTCCAACTGGCGGTGTGCCCTCCGCATCTGGTCGGCATTGAAGTTGCTCACGCCAACGGAACGGATCTTGCCTGCTTTTACCAGTTCCGCCATCGCGTTCATCTCCGCTTCGGGCGAGGAGAAGCTGAACGGCTGATGAATCTGATACAGGCCAATACTGTATCCATCCAGGAAGCGCAGCCGATCGCCGATGGTCTTGGGGATGTTGCGCGCGGTACGAAAAAGAGGCCACCATTTTGTGGCGATGACGACCTCATCGTCTTTTATTCCCGCGGCCTTCAACGCCGTGGAGAGAGATTTCTCCGACACACCACTGCCATACAGCTCGGCTGTGTCGAACCAGTTGACGCCTCCATCGAGTCCCGCTTTGACCGTGGCGTTCTTCAGCTCCTGATCGATGAGCGGGAAGGCAAATCCCATCAGCCCGCCCCCGCCTGAGAATTCCATCATTCCCAGCCCTATGGGGGTAATTTCAATATTCGTTTTTCCAAGCCTTCGTTTTTCGATCTGTACATCCGTTATCATGGATCGTGCCTTTCTACGAGCAGGCTTTTCGCCCGCACCAATAGATAAGATTATATGCCCATCTCATTTCTTACCATGAGTAGCAGATAAGGGATTGTGTCCTTCACCAAACGTTCAATGAGCGATAAACTATTCGTGTGCCTCGTACCATTCTTCTCGTAGACGACGATGCCCTGATGCGGCGCAGCCTGGCCTTCCACCTGGAGCAGGCCGGCTATCAGGTGCGTACCGCGGCCAGCGCCGAGGATGCGATCGAATCGGTGCGCTACTCTCCCCCCGACCTGGTGATCCTGGACATTGGCCTGCCGGGCAAGGATGGCCTGGAAGCCCTGCGTGAGATTAAGGCCCAGCATAACCTGCCGGTGATCTTCCTGACTGGGCGCCGCCGCGAGCTCGACGAAGTGGTCGGCCTGGAAATGGGCGCCGATGATTACATCACCAAACCGTTCGACGTGGACGTGGTCCTGGCGCACATCAAGGCCGTGCTGCGGCGGACGGAAAGAAATGTCCAGCCCGATGGCCTGCCCCAGCGCCTCTCGGTCGGGGACCTGGAGATCGATCCGCAGGCCCATACGGTCCTGTGCGCCGGAAGCCCGATCAATCTGTCTCCACGCGAGTTCGATCTTCTGCTCCTGCTGGCCACCCAGCCGGAGAAAGTCCTTTCGACGGAGGATCTGCTGGCCCAGGTGTGGGGAGCGGAGTTCATCGGCCAGCCGCAGGTGGTCTACGTCCACATCCGCTGGCTGCGGGAAAAGCTGGAGGCGGACCCGGGCCGTCCCAGGCGGATCCTGACCGTACGAGGTGTGGGATATAAGCTCGTCCCTCAGTAATTGAAGTGGTGCCAACATGTTTCGTTCCCTGCGCAATCGACTGATCTTTAGCCATATCCTGCCCGCCCTTCTTATCATTCCCCTGATGGGTGCGGCCATGGTCTATATCCTGGAGACGCGTTTGCTGCTCCCCATGATCTATCAGAACCTGGCAAAAGAGGCCAGCCTGATGGCAGAGATGACCCGCACCCAGCCCATCTTCTGGCAAAACCGGAACGCCGCCCAGGCCCTGGCAAATGGGGTCAGTCCTTATCTTAACGGAAAAGTCTCCTTATTAACGCTGGATGGGCGTCTGCTGGCATCCAGCGACCGGGACGCGATCGACACACAACGGGTGGACCTTCCAGACCTGACCGGATATAGCCAGGGCGAGGTTCTGCCGCTACAGAATGGTCCGCAGGCGGAGGCTTTTACACCGGTCTACGATCTGAATGGTCAAAGGATGGGCATTATCCGTATGACCACCCAGCTGGTATCGGTATCCGACCAGGTGTATCAACTGCGTTATCTGCTGGGCTTTGTGCTGCTCCTGGGTGTGCTGGCAGGGATCCTTCTGGGATCGTACCTGGCATTCGGAATCAACCGGTCCATTCAAAGTGTGACACGCTCGATCCAGGCGCTGGCACAGGGCAACTGGCAGGCGCATGTCGATAAACAGTCCACGGATGAAATGCGCGTCCTGGCCGACGCAGTGAATACACTCGTGGATCAATTACACAGCTCGGAGAAATCCCGGCGGCAGCTGCTGGCCAACCTGGTCCATGAGCTGGGACGCCCGCTGGGAGCGATCCGCTCCGCGATCCAGGCATTGCTGCACGGCGCCGACAAGGATCCGCAGCTCTCCAGCGATCTGCTGACCGGCATGGACGACGAAACGATCCGCTTGCAGCACCTGCTGGACGACCTGGCAGGGCTACACGGCCAGATCCTGGGCAGGATGGAGCTGAACAAAACTGCGGTCCCGCTTAATGACTGGCTGGTGAGCACACTCTCCCCCTGGGAGGCGGATGCCGGCCAAAAGGGTCTGGCATGGACGGCAGACATCCCCCTGAATCTCCCAATTGTCATCATGGACCCGGACCGCATGGCACAGGCGATCGGAAATATTTTGAGCAATGCGATTAAATTCACGCCTTCCAGCGGGAAGGTTTCCTTCTCCGCAAAGTTCGACCAGGGCCGGTTCTGGATGACCGTCAAAGATAGCGGGCTGGGAATCCCGGTGGAGGAGCAGGAAAAGATATTCCAGCCCTTCTACCGCACGAGCCAGGGGAAGCGTATCGTGGAAGGCATGGGGCTGGGTTTGAGCATAGCGCGTGACATCCTTGTAGCCCATGGTGGGGAAATTCAAGTGGACAGCACGCCTGGCAAAGGTACCTCATTTACCCTGGAAATACCGACCGAAATTGTGCCAGAAGTCTAAAGAGGCACCTTTCTGAAATTTAAGGGGGTTTTTCGCTTATTCCCTGCCCTTCGTGTCCCCAAGCCTTAAGGTAACCATAAGGTTCGCTTATTCTTCCGATAAAGTCAATCCTTCAGGTAAGTCGTATGATACAGGACGCATGCACCCGTGCATGTCATGAATCGTGCAAATACTTAAGGAGAGAATATGAATAAGCGAACTTTATCACTCAGCTTACTGCTCGTTTTTGCGACGCTGGCTGTCACCGCCTGTGGCGGCCTCAATCTGGCAACCCTTTCGCAAGCGGCGAATCAAATCGGCAACCCGACAACCAATCAGGCTGCCAGCCCGAACCAGGCCCAACCGGCCGCCACGCAGGTTCCACCCGTTGTTTCGGGTGCATCAGGAGATCTGCTGGCAGCCTATCAGGGAACCCTGGAGAATATCTATAACGCTGTCAGCCCGTCGGTTGTGAACATCCAGGTGGTCCAGAAAGTGGCCGCTGGCGACACAACCAATTCGCAGCTCCCGGGCTTTCCGTTCTTTGGAAGTCCGCAGGGACAACAGCAGCAGCCGCAGGATCAGTTCCAGAGCGCATTAGGTTCCGGTTTTGTATGGGACCAGCAGGGCCACATTGTTACCAATAATCACGTTGTGAGCGGCGCCGATAAGATCGAAGTGACCTTCAAAGACGGAACGATCGTCCCTGCCAAGCTGGTCGGTGCAGACCCCGACAGCGATCTGGCTGTGATCCAGGTGGATGTCCCTGCCAGCCAGCTGCATCCTGTAGCCATGGCCGACTCCACCGCCATCAAGGTCGGTGAACTGGCAGTCGCCATTGGGAACCCGTTCGGTCTCGAAGGCAGCATGACCACGGGCATCATCAGCGCGGTTGGTCGTTCCCTGCCTGCCGATGAGACCTCATCCCAGTCCTACAGCATCCCGGATGTCATTCAGACCGATGCTTCCATCAACCCGGGCAACTCCGGTGGTGTGCTGGTCGACGCACAGGGGCAGGTATTGGGCGTGACATCCGCGATCGAATCACCCGTACGTGCCAATGCCGGTGTAGGCTTTGCCATTCCGTCCGCCATTGTGAAGAATGTCGTGCCCGCCTTGATCAGTGATGGCAAGTATGTTCACACCTGGCTTGGCATTAGCGGTACAACCCTGACACCCGATCTGGCAAACCAAATGAATGTGAATGCAGGCCAGCGCGGCGCCCTGGTGGAAGAAGTCATGCCGAACAGTCCTGCCGAGAAGGCCGGCCTGAAAGCCAGCAACAAGCAGATCACCATCGATGGACAGAACGCCATGGTCGGCGGCGATGTGATCACCGCCATCGACAACCAGAAGGTTTTTGAGATGGATGACCTGATCGCCTATCTCGCCCGCGACACCAAGGTCGATCAGAAAGTTACTCTGACCATCCTGCGTGACGGCAAGGAACAGAATGTGGATGTCACCCTGGCCGCCCGCCCCA
>JBLMZU010000112.1:0-6193 GCA_050258995.1 Bacteroidota bacterium | reverse complement strand
AATCTTTATTCGAGGCGAGGTCGAAGCATCCATGCTCCAATTTTGCCTGCCCCGGCCGAACTGGCCGATAGGAACTGTATGGAAAAGTTGGGAAAAGTTGGCTACACAGGATTTTCCTGTGGCTGCAGAAACGAGCTAATCTGCGACGAGGCGGTACCCGCTGCCCCGCAGGTTGACCACATGCAGGGAAGTGCTGCCATCGACCTCGATTGCCTGGCGGATGTTGTGGATGTGCCACTTGGTCAATTCCTGGGCTTCGCGCGCCTCGACCTGGTAGCCCTGAGCTTCCGAGACCAGGGTCTGGTAATCCACGACATGGGGGGAGTGACGGGCGAGGACAAGAAGGTAGTCGAACGAAGTGGGGGCCAGGCTGGTCTGCTGGCCGTTGATGGCGATGCGGCGGGTGTGCAGGTCGAGGGTCAATGCTCCCCGCTTGATAAAACGGTCGGAAGCAGGCTCGGTGGGGGATGTCTCCCGGGGAGGCTCCGCCTGGTCCAGCGCCTCCAGCTCGCCCTGTAACTCCTCCATCTGGCGCTGGAGCTCGCGGCGGCGCTTCTTTTTCTGCTGCTCGAGCAGGATGGTGCGGGTACGGTCGAGAACGGTCTGCGGCTTGAGTGGCTTCATTAGATAATCGACAGCCCCGCGCCGGAGCGCCTCGACTGCGGAATGCAGGTCCGGTTGGGCGGTGAACAGGATGACGGGCAGATCCGGCAGTCGGGTATGGATGGCCTTCAGAACATCCAGCCCGCTCATATCCGGCATGCGAATGTCCAGGTAAACAAGATCGAAGGAGTGCTGCTCGACAATGGACAGTCCCTCGTTGCCGCTGGCCACAGTCGTAACCTCATACCCGTCCCGCTGCAGGATGCGTGCCAGGGTCTGGCGCAGGCTGGCCTCATCGTCGATGATCAGGATGTGCCCGCTGGGATTCATGCGTTCTCCCCTTCGCAGGCGGCGAGCCAGACGTAAAAGATCGCGCCTCCTTCAACATGGTTCTCTGCCAGGATGCGGCCGTGATGCTGTTCGACGATATCGTGGGTGATGGTCAGTCCCAATCCCGTGCCGGTCTGTTTGCTGGTGATAAAGGGATCGAAGATTTTGGGCAGAATCTCTGCCGAGATGCCGGGACCGGAGTCCCGGACGGTGAGGAGCACCTCATTTTGCACGGGCAGGCGGGCGGTCTGGACGGTGAGCCGTCCGCCGGGCTTCATCACCTCCACGGCGTTGAGGAACAGGTTGAGCACCACCTGCCGAAGCTGGTCGGCGATCCCTGAAACAAGGGGCAGCTCGGGCTCCGGGATGAACTCGAAGACAATCTCCCGGTGGCGCATGTGCGTGCTCATCAGCGCGAACACGTCTTCGATCACCGTGTTCAATTGCAAAGGCTGAAAATCCGTCATGCGGACGGGCCGGTATGCGGAGCGCAGCCGCTCGATCAGTGCGGCCATCCTCTCTGCCTCCGAAAGGATGATATCCAGGTCCTGTTTGGCCTGGCCGGAGAGATTCTTTTCATCCTTCAGCAAAAAGAGGGCGTTCTGGATGGCCTGCAGGGGATTGTTCAGCTCGTGCGATACAGAAGCCAGCAGGCGTCCTACCAGGGCCAGCCTCTCGCTCTGGATGAGCTGCGAACGGACGGTTTGCTCCTGCTGCAGGGAGGTCTGGAGGTCGGCATACAAGTGAGCCTTCTGGAGTGCGACGGCCAGCTGGTCGGCGACGGCCACCATCAGCTGCAGATCGTCGTCCGTGAAGCGGTGCGGAGGCGTATCCTGGATGTCCAGGATGCCGACGACATTGCCCTCCACCTTGATCGGAACCGACAGCTCAGACTGGGTGTCGGGGATCAGGGGGTTGCGATAAAAGAAGACAACTTTGTTCACGTCATTGGTTAGGAAGGGCTGTCCTGTTTCAGCGACATGGCCCACGATGCCCGTGCCGCGCGGCAGGTGAAACGCCTGCCGGAGCAACTGTTCGCCGATGTCGCCGCTTGCCTTTTTGAGGCTCAGATCGCCGGTGGAAGGCTCGAGTAGGAAGATCTGGGCATGATAGTAATTGAAGACCTGCTGCAGCAGGGTGACAATGCCCTCGATCAGCTCCTCCGCGTTCAGTGAGGAGGACAGCATCTGGCTCGTCCGGTAGAGGGCATCCACTTCGCGGAGATGCTGCTGGATGGACTCGAAAAGATGGGTATTCTCGATCGCGATCGCCGCCTGGACACCCAGGGCATTCAGAAGCTGCTCGTCCTTGATGGTGAAGGCATCGGTGGTTTTGCTCTGTACGCTGATCGTCCCGATCTGCAGGCCGCCGCTTTGGACGGGGGCCACCAGCAGGGAACGAAATTCAGGCGGGTAGGTGCTGTTGAAAATGAAGTGCGGATCATTCTTGACATCTCGCACATTGATCGTGACGCCCTCGCGGATCACCCGGCCGGCCACGCCTTCCCCCAGGCGCATATTGACTCGCTCCTTCTCCCATTCCCGGTGGAAGCCGGAGACGGCCTGGGCAATGAGGATATTCTTCTCGGGTTCCAATAGATGGATCACGCTCTCCGTCGCCTGGGGAATTAGGTCGCGGGCCGAATCGACGATCAGCTGCAGCACCTGCCCGGTTCCGATGCGTTCCGTCCGGCTCAGGGCGCGCCCGATCTCTGCCAGGGCGCTGCTCTCCTTCAAGCGCTGCTCGATCTCGGTGCTCTGCTGGAAATTCCAAAGCGCCAGGGCGACCTGGTTGCCTGCCTGTTCCGCCCGCCGGATCTCTTCGGCAGTGAAGTGATGCGGCTCATGGAATGTGATAAGGGCGGCCCCCAGCGGATGCTCCCCGGCAATGAGAGGGATTCCCAGCATGGAATGGACCGGCAGGTTCTCCAGCTTGCGCGCATCGATGTAGGGCGAATGGCGCACATCGTCGGCGGCCAGGGCGTGCCTGGCCTGCAGCACCGAGGCCGTCATATTGCTTTCGCCGGCGTTGTACGCAGGGGCAGAGAAAGTCTGCCCGGGTCTGGCCGTGTCTGCGCCGGGAAAGGCTTTGCGCAAGGCTGCGTCCCAGCGGGTGATCTGGCAATCGTCGGCATCGAGCAGCTTCGCCATGTCCACGGCCAGCGTTCCCAGGGTCGCGTTAAAGTCCCTGGAGAGGAGAATCGTCTCCGTCATATTGTTGAGGAGCGAGAGGAACTGCTCGCGCGCCTGCAGGGCTGCCTCGGCCTGCTTGCGCTCCGTGATATCGAACATGCTGGCCAGGATGCAGGTCCTGCCTTCCAGCTCCATCATTTCCAGGGAGAACAACACCCATTTCTGCTCGCCGGATTTTGCCCGCAGGATGGCTTCCTGGTCATGGACAAATCCATCCCGCTGCAGGACCTCGAGGATCTGCCGGCGCTGTGCGGGATCCGTGTAGATGCGCAGGCCCAGGCCGTTGTTGCCTCTCAGCTCTTCCGCGGAATAGCCCAGGAGCCGCTCGTAACTCCGGTTGGCGTCCAGGATCTCGCCCTCCGTAAAGCTGCTGATGACCATCCCGGAGGGACTGGCATGGAAGGCTTTCGAAAATAATTCTTCAGACTTTCGGGAGGAATCAACAGGTGGAGTCGATGAGATCAGCGCCTGTCCCTGTTTTTTCAAGCGATGTTTATAGCAGGCCATCTCGATCGCAGTGTGCAGCATTTCACTGCGAAATGGCTTATGCACAGATTCGAACAGATCGGAGGATGTCGGGGTGGCAGGAGGCAGAACAGCGTAGCTGACAAGCAGGACAACTGGAATGTCAAAACTGGCATGGATCTCCCTGGCAGCCTTGAGTGCGTGCTCCCCATTTTTTATCCCCAGGTCGAGCAGAACGACATCCGGCTGTTTGATCCCAATACTTTTAAATAGAGAGGAAACGGTCGAAACCGGTCCCGTCACCTTGTAGCCAAGGCGGCTGAGCCTGGTTTTGATCTGTAGAGTGGTTTTGGAGCGTTCCCTTGCGATCAGAATTTTTGTTGCCATCGTTTCTCTTCGAAAAACTATAAATACACCGATAAATTGACATAAAAAATCCCCGCTTCATGGATATGGAGACAACTCGTCTCCTATTTTAGCATCCATGAGAGCGGGGGATGGAATTCGTAAGCAGGTTGTAAGGGGGCTACTTGGCGATCTCCGTGGCCCGGGTTTCGCGTATGACGGTCACCCGGATCTGGCCCGGGTACTGCATGGTCTCTTCGATCTTTTTGGCCACATCGCGCGCCAGGCGGGCGGAGGCCAGGTCATCGATCGCTTCAGGCTTGACAATGATGCGGACTTCGCGCCCGGCCTGGATGGCGAAGGCCTGCTGGACGCCCTCGAACGACATGGACATCTCTTCGAGGGTGCGGATGCGCTTGATATAGGCTTCCAGGTCCTCGCGGCGGGCACCGGGTCGCGCCCCGGAGATGGCGTCCGCGGCTTCGGCGATGACAGCTTCCACGGTGAGCTGGTCCACTTCATGGTGGTGGGATTCGATCGCGTTCACGACCACCGAGTTGACCCCGTAGCGGCGGCAGAACTCCGCGCCGAGCTTGGCATGCGTGCCTTCCTGGTTATGGTCCATGGCCTTGCCGATATCGTGCAGGAATCCGCCCTGTTTGGCAAATTCCACGTTGGCGCCGATCTCGGCTGCCAGGATGCCGGCCAGCTTGGAGACTTCCACGGCGTGGGCGAGCTGGTTCTGGCCGTAGGAGGTGCGGAACTTGAGCCGGCCCATCATGCGCAGGACTTCAGGGTGCAGGCCCGAGATGTTGGCATCGTAGGCGGCCTGTTCCCCGGACTCGTTGATGATCTTCTCCACGGCCTTGGTCTCATCCTCCACAATCTTCTCGATGTGGGCGGGATGGATGCGGCCGTCCAGGATCAGCTTGGCGAGGGCCCGGCGGCCGATCTCGCGGCGGACCGAGTCGAAGCACGAGACGGTGACCGAGTCGGGCGTATCGTCCACGATGACGTCCACGCCGGCGGCCTGCTCGAAGGCCTTGATGTTGCGGCCGTTGCGCCCGACGATGCGGCCCTTCATCTCCTCGTTGGGCAGGGTGACCACCGCCCGGGTAACCTCGGCCACGTGCTCGGAGGCGACGCGCTGGATGGCATCCGCGATCAGCTTGCGGGCGCGTTTCTCTCCCTGCTCGCGGGCCTCCGCCTCGATCTGGCGGATGATGCGGGCCATGTCGCCGCGGGCTTCCTTCTCCACCGAGGCAAAGAGCTGTTTGCGGGCCTCGTCCGGGGTCATCTGGGCAATCTCTTCCAGCTTTTTGGACTGCTCCTCGTACAGCTTCTCCATCTCGTTGTGGCGCCGGTCCACCTGGGATTGGCGTTTATTGATCGTCTGTTCGCGTTGCTCGAGGCGGTCGGCGCGGCCGTCGAGCTCGGTACGGCGCTTGTCCAGGCGCTCGGTCTCCTTGTTCAGCTCGATGCGGCGTTCCTTGAGCTCGAGCTCGGCTGCCTGCACGAGCTTGACGGCATTCTCACGGGCCTGGCTCTCGATCAGCCGGGCTTGCTCGCTGGCCCCCTTTAGGATATTTTCAGCCTTATCCTGCTGGTTCTTCAGGGCAATGTCGGCCTGATAGCGATGGAAGAAGTAACCAATGGCCAGCCCCGCCACCAGCATCACAATACTCAGTAAAACGGTTATCCAACTCATGTTGTATCCTCATCTTCGAAACTTTGTTCATCTGTGTGCGCTTCATTCCAGATTCGTGTCACCACCGGGGCGATCACCGAATAGGAAAACCCACGCCGGGCGAGGAACTCGGATAATTTTTTCCGAAAATCATTCCATTCCAGGCCTTTGAACCGGGCCGCCCTCTTTTGGGCCGCTTCGTAGGCCGAGGCTTCATCGTCCACGTTTTCCATGGCGGAGTGGATGGCCTCTTCATCCAGTCCTTTCTGGCGTAATTCCAGTGCCATCAACCGGCGGCTGCGGGGGCGGAAGGCGTTCCGGTTTTCCACCCAGGCACTTGCAAACTCCGTGTCATTCGCCAGGCCATCCTGTCTCAGTCTCTCCAGGGTCTCATCGATGACCGGCTCGGGGATCTCATGCTTGCGCAGATTCCGTCGGATCTCAGACTCGGAGCGGGCACGGTAGCTTAGAAAGAGCATGGCCTGCTGGTAGGCACGCTCCCGGGCGTCGGCGGCGAGCAGCTGCTCGATCTTCTCTTCACTTAGTTCCTGGCCCACTTTCAGCCATGCAG
>JBLMZU010000111.1:0-7895 GCA_050258995.1 Bacteroidota bacterium | reverse complement strand
ACCCGACCCGGATGTTCATCCAGGAGCCCCGGAGGCCCTGAACGACTGGAATGCATCAGCAGGCATATTCATGCGCTTCGCCCCGGACCTGCAGATCGTCCCGGTGCTGGTGAGCGGCGTGATCTGGGAGAAGACCGCCCATCACTGGCTCACACGCTTGAAACGAACCCGTGAAGAACAGGAGAGGCTCGCCGCGGCACTTCAGCTTCTCGCCATGGTCGCAGTCGATGCCCGACCGACGACAGTTAATATCAGGTTTGCAAAACCGATCAATCGCCATGAGGTCGACCCGCTGGACTCCAATTGTATCCATGAGAAATTGATGGAACGGATGCGCTGTCTGATCGAGCAGGAAAGCCGCGAGAAGGAAGCGCCCAGTTCATGAATACAACATCCTCCCCGCTTTCCCCTGTCCCGGAAGAGTTGGTGGTCAGAGACAAACCCCGGTTACTCCGCACCCTCCTGGTTTACCTGGTTCTCATTACCCTGCTGTATCTGGCCTTACGGAACGCCCCGTTCGCCGAGATTTGGAGCACACTTTCCCAGCTACGACTGTGGCAGATCGGGGTTCTATTCATCATCAACAGCGGCGTGATCTTTGCGATCACCGCCCGCTGGTGGATCATCGTCCGCTCTGACAACCCGTCCGTTCCCTTCCTGCCACTGGTACGGTATCGCCTGTCGACGTTTGGCATCAGCTACTTTACGCCCGGTCCCCAGGTGGGAGGGGAGCCGCTGCAGATCTATTACCTGCAAAAGAATCACGGCCTCACCTTTGCCCGCTCCACGTCGGCCGTAATCATGGACAAGCTGATTGAGCTCCTGGGAAATTCGGTCATGATCGTCGCCGGGTTAACGGCAGCGATCCGGGTCGGGATGGTCTCACGAAATCAGACCCTGGCACTCGGGAGTCTGGTGCCGCTGGCAGCGATTTTGGTGATCCCGCTGATCCATTTGTCACTGCTGTACCGGGGCCAGTATCCGCTTTCCAGACTTCTGCGAGCCGCATCATCCATCGTTGGCAATCGCAACTGGGTGCGCCTCATCATTGTCTCGGAAAGGATGGCCGCCTCCTTCACCCGCAGGCGCTTACCCGCCGTAGTGGGAGCATTCTTCTTTTCCATACTCGCACTGGCGGGGACGCTCCTCGAATATGCATTGATGACCACGTTTTTAGGCGCCCCTCTCACCTTTGCGCAGAACCTCGCCGGACTGACGTCGGTTATGCTGGCCTTCATCCTGCCACTGCCCGGCGGCCTGGGCGCACTGGAGGCAAGCCAGGTGTACGCGTTGACCCGCATGGGATATGTGCCTGCCATCGGGATCAGCTTAAGTTTGCTCATTCGTGCACGAGATCTGATGAATGCCGGCCTTGGCTTATTGCTGGCCGGAAAATTGATCCGCCATATCAGCCGTTGAGACTGATATTTTTCTTACTAAAAAAAGGAGACAAAATGAAACTCACCGGTAAACAAATTGGGATCATCATCCTGGCGCTCATCACAGCCTTCGCACATCTTGCAGCCGCATTCGACAAGCAGCTTTTCCCGGCTGGTCCCGACCCGCTGTTCATCCTGAACGGCCTTGGCTACCTGGGATTGCTGGGCGCTTATTTCCTGCCCATTCCCTTCTTCCAGCAACGGCATGAGCTGGTCCGCAAGGGCTTTATTCTTTTCGCCATCATCACCATCGTGGCCTGGCTGGTCATCTGGGTCGGCTTCAGCGTGATCCGGGATGGAATCCCCTTCTTCAGCCACGACTCCATCTACGGTGTCCCGGCCAAGATCGCCGAGCTGCTTTTGATCTGGCTCCTGTACATGGACAGGCCAAAGGCTGTAATGCAAGGTACATCCCGCATGCAGCTTTGAAGGAATCAGGAAGCAACCGGGGTACAATGAGGGCGTGAAGCGAAAAACCCTGTATTTCACTGCGCCGGGTCAGGTGGAGATCCGTGAGGAGACTTTGCCTGCACTCGGCGCTCATGACGTACTGGTGGAGACCATTTGCTCGGCGATCAGCGCAGGGACGGAAATGCTGATCTATCAAGGCCGCTTCCCGCGGGACCTGGAGGCGGATTCCGCCATTTCGGGCCTGCGCGGCGGCTTCAAGTATCCGCTGGCGTATGGATATGCCTCCGTGGGTGTGGTCCGGGAGACCGGGGCACAGGCAGACAAATCACTGCGTGACAAGTACGTCTTTCAATTCCAGCCGCATACTTCCTACTCGATCGCCGCCCCGGAAGACCTTTTTCCGATCCCTGACAGCCTGTCGCCAAGGACGGCCTGTTTCCTCCCCAACATGGAGACCGCGGTGAACCTGGTCCAGGACGGTGCGCCAATCCTGGGAGAGCGCGTCCTCGTAATGGGACAGGGCGTGGTCGGTCTGCTCACCGCCTCATTGCTCGCTGAGTTTCCGCTGGACGCCCTGGTGACGGTGGATCGATTCGATCTGCGCTGCAGAATGTCACAAGTGGAATGTCAAAAGTCCAGCATTTTAAATTTCAAGTGTTTGGATCTGGAGGAAAAGGATTTTCAGGCACAGGTCTCCTCCGCGCTCAAACCGGGCGCGGACCTGACCTTCGAGTTGAGTGGAAATCCGGCAGCCCTGAATAATGCAATCGCCCTCACCCGCTTTAGCGGGCGGATTATCATTGGCTCCTGGTACGGTGAAAAACCGGCCGAAATCAAATTGGGCGGCAGCTTCCACCGTTCGCGCATCAAGTTGATCTCATCACAGGTCAGCAGCCTGTCACCCGAGCTAGGCGCCCGTTGGGATAAGGCCCGCCGCTTCGATGTGGCCTGGAAGGCCCTGGAACGCATCCAGCCGGAAAAGTGGATCACACACCGCTTTGCCCTCGAGGACGCTGCACAGGCCTACAAACTGCTGGATGAAGATCCACAGGAAACCATTCAAGTGATACTCGATTACCAATCATGAAGTTCAATTACACCTCTCTGGAAGACTGCCATACAGCCAGGGGTGTTGTCATCGTGATCGACGTTTTACGCGCCTTCTCCACAGCCGCGTATGCATTTTCACTCGGCGCCAAAGAGGTCCTGCTGGTCGGCACCGTGGAGGACGCCCTGTCCCTGCGGTCGCAGATCCGGGACTCTAAAGTGATGGGAGAAGTCAACGGGCTGCGCCCCGACGGCTTTGATTTCGGCAACTCTCCCACCTACCTCTGCCAGGAGGATCTATCAAACATCACCATGGTCCAACGGACCTCCGCCGGAACACAGGGTGTGATCCGGAGCGAAAATGCAGAAACACTGCTTGGCGCCAGCTTCGTCGTGGCAGACGCAACTGTAAAATATGTCAACAAACTTGGCGTACACGAGGTCACATTTGTCATTACTGGCAAAGACGTTGAGGGGGGTGATGAAGACCTGGCCTGTGGTGAATACCTCGAGGCGCTCTTCAAAGGCAACCACCCCGACCCACAACCCTTTATACAGCGGGTCTTCAATTCAAGGGATGGGCTGCTACACCTCGATCCCAACAGGATAGGCTTCCCCTTCTCCGACCTCGAGTACTGCACGCAGATCGACAAATTCGATTTTGCCATGCCGATCGCCCGTACGAATGGCAGGCTTATCATGCGCTGTGAAACACCCTGACCCAGATATCTGGAATCTGATACCTAAAACTGGAGTACTTTATGTATACCCTCGGCGTAAAGCGGGATTTTATCGCAAGACATTACCTGGTCGGCGGAGATTGGGGACCAGAGAATTTTCCCAACTCGCACCACTATGTCCTCGAGCTGCAACTGGAGGGGCAACAGCTCGACCAGCACGGCTATCTGGTGGATATTGTGGATGTGGAGCAGAATCTCGACGAGGTGATCAATTATTACAAAGAAGCGATGCTGAATGACAAGCCGGAATTTGCCGGTTTGAGCCCATCCATCGAGAATTTCTCACGCATTCTGGCCACAACCCTAAGCGAACGCATCCAGGCGGATAACATCAGTGCACTCAAGGTGATCTTGTGGGAAAACGAGTCAGCCTGGGCAGCCTTCCGTGTGGAAAGATAAATAACCTTCAACCTTCAAACGCTCTCCCATGCACATCGGTCTCATCATCTACGGCTCCCTCGATACGCTCAGCGGCGGTTACCTATACGACCGCAAACTGGTCGAATACCTGCGTTCCAAGGGAGATTCGGTCGAGATCATTTCTCTGCCCTGGCGTAATTATGCAACACACCTGACCGACAACTTCCGTTTTAGGCTCCCGAAAAATCTCGACATTCTCATTGAAGATGAGCTCAATCATCCGTCCCTGATCCTTGCCAACCAGGGAAGGCATCGATACCCGGTCATCTCCCTCGTCCACCACTTGCGATCTTCAGAGCTCAGGCCCGGATGGCAGAATGCGTTTTACAGGATGGTGGAAAAGAAATACCTTAACACAGTGGATGGCTTTATTTTCAATTCCAAAACCACCAAGAAAGTCGTCCAGCAGCTGCTGCAGCATGGGAAGCCATCCGTTTTAGCCTACCCTCCCACCGATCGTTTCGGCCACCCGATCCCGGAAAGTGAGATCAGGGAAAGGGCCGGGAGCAAAGAGCTTCGGATCCTGTTCCTGGGGAATGTCATCTACAGAAAGGGTTTGCATACGCTGCTGGAAGCCGTCAAATGTTTAAAGTCACAGGTTCACGTGGACGTCGTCGGGTCCTTAACTTCCGAGCCGGTGTATGTGAAGCTTATTCAGGAAATCATTGCGAAGAACGACCTTGCCTCTTTTGTCTTCCTTCACGGGCCCCTCGACAAGGAACATCTCATCAACAAGCTCCGGCAATCCCATCTTCTCGCCGTCCCCTCCAGTTATGAAGGGTTCGGCATCGTCTACCTGGAAGGGATGTGTTTTGGCCTGCCCGCCGTCGGGACTACAACCGGTGCGGCAGGCGAGATCATCGAATCCGGAAAAACGGGATTCTTGATCGCCCCGGAGGATGCGAAGTCGCTCGCCGATCATCTCCGGTCCCTGGCTGAAGACCGCAGCCTCCTGACGCGCCTCTCCCTGAACGCACGGGCGCGATACCTCCGCCAGCCTTCATGGAACGAGTCCGCAAAGAACATCCGTGAATTCTTTTCCTCATTCGAGCGTTAAGACACCAACCCGCCATGGACTACTCGTTTCCTCACTACCTGCTCTCCAAACAAACCGTGGACGATCGCGCCCTCAACAAGGATGTGATCCAGGATTTACGCCGGCACATACCTGATCCGGTTTCTGTGATCGAGGTCGGCGCCGGGATCGGAACCATGCTCAAACGCCTCGTCGGCTGGAATTTACTCGGTAGAGGCGAATACACACTGGTCGACTCGCTGCAGGAAAATATGGACTATGCCCGGGCATGGATTCCACAATGGGCAGCGGAGTCAGGCTTGCGCGTGGAAGGAGACGCTGCAGATCGGCTGCGCCTGTGCGACAGCACACGCGACATCAAGATCCGGCTCGTATGTGCGGATGTCTTCGATTTTATCCGGCAGAATCAGTCCCGCGCCGATCTTCTGATCGCCCACGCCTTCCTGGATCTCCTCCCCATGCCGGGGAGCCTGGAAAAACTATTATCTCTCACGTACAGACTCGCCTGGCTGACGATCAACTTCGACGGCATGACGTCCCTCCTGCCTGTGATCGATCCCAGGCTCGATGAACAGGTCGAAAGACTCTACCACGCGACCATGGACACGCGCCCTACCGGCGGAGACAGCCGCATGGGTAGAAAGCTCTTCGACCATCTGCAAACAGTAGACGCCGAGATCCTTGCAGCCGGGGCATCCGATTGGGTGGTGTATGCAAAGAATGGGATTTATCCGGCGGACGAAAAGTATTTTTTACAGTTCATTCTGCACTTCTTGGAGACTTCGTTGAAGGACGGCGAGGAGCTTGACGGAAATACATTGAAACAGTGGCTTGCAAAACGCCATGAACAGATCGACTGTGGCGAGCTGGTCTATATTGCCCATCAAATGGATTTTCTGGTTCGAAAGAAATCGTAAGTATTCTCCTCCCAAATGGGGATATTTCACTGCAACAAACCGGGACGATTTTCCGTATAATAATCAGGGAGCAAGAATGATCTACACTTATGAGATCGAAGGGATTGCCCTGCAAACCGCCGATATCATCTGTACGATGAACGGCAAGCCCGACATCCTGCCTGGGGAGTTCTGGCGCTTCGTCGGACGGCTCGTGCCCGGGGATGTGGACCATGTTGCGATCTATCTGGGCCCGCAGGGCCGGTGCATCGAATCTGGTACACGCGGTGTCGTTACATTCGATGTGCCAAACGGACGCTGGGACACGGAGCGAATGGCCCAACAGAGGGGGCTTCTGTTCGATTCCTTTTACGGAGTTGCCTCTCCCATTGATGGCCTGCAAGCTTCGGAAAATGAAGAGTTTGAGATGCGCTCCCGGGTCGCGGAGTATTGTCTTTCACAGGTCGGCAAACCCTATAACCTGAACTTTCTCAGCCCGGACAGAGAGGATGCATTCTATTGCAGCCAGCTGGCCTACAAGGCCTATCAGCAAATCGGGATCGATCTGAATACCGGCCTGGCCATGGAGCAGTTTCCCGGAACGAATGCCATTATATATCCGCAGGAGATCTGGAATGGATTCCCGCATCGCGAGGCAAAACATTCAGGTTCCATCGGGAATTTAAACCAGGCACTCAGCCAGGGATAAACGTTGATTTCCTGGATATTTCCGGAACGCCTCCGCCGCCATCACTGGTGGCGGTTATGCTATAGTATCCAAAATCTCGCCGATCAGGAAACTTATGAAGAGACTGACAGGACTCCTGTTCATCGTTATCTCCGCGGCCTCGTTCGGAACGCTGGCCATTTTTGGCCGGCTCCTGTATGCCGACGGACTGGATACGTTCAGCATGATGTTCCTCCGTTTCGGCTTTGCGGCCCTGCTGATGGTCACCATCCTCTTCGTACGCCGGGAAAAATTTCCGCGGGGAAGGACCCTGCTGTCACTACTCGGCATGGGTGCCATTGGTTATGTCGGGCAGTCGTTCTCCTATCTCAGCGCCATTAAATATGCCTCGGCCGGGCTTGTGGCATTGCTGCTGTACCTGTATCCGATGTTTGTATTTATCCTCTCTGCAGTATTTTTCCGCGAAAAGATCACCTGGGTGAAAGTACTGGCAATTGTCATCGCATTAATGGGTACGGCATTGATTGTTGACCCCAAGGGGGGACAGCCGCTGGGCATATTCTTCTCGGTTGCCGCAGCCTTGATATACTCGGGCTATATCATCGTTGGCACGAACGTGACAAAGCAGGTCTCCCCGATCCAATCCTCGACTGTAATCTTTGCCTCGGCTGGCCTGGTGTATGGAGCTTTGATGTCCATCAACGGGGCTCATTTCCCAACCACTCCCCTCGGCTGGCTCCACATCGCCGGGATCGTGCTGGTCGCCACGATCATTCCTGTGGCCACATTCCTGGCAGGCCTGGAGCGGATCGGCCCCACCCATTCGGCCATGCTCTCCACGCTGGAGCCCGTCGTCACTGTTCTGCTGGCAGCCTGGCTTTTTGGGGAAAAGCTGGCCTGGATCGTCCTGCTCGGTGGCAGCTTAATCCTGGTGGCCGTCATTTTGCTGACCCGTGGTGAAGTGGTACAGGATCCACCCCTGGAAACCTTCCCTGCAGAGTAGTTTTTGTCACTTTTTCGCCACAGAATGGCATAAATATTTTTTTCAAATCCGGGGTCCAGGACAGCCGGTTTCCATCGCAGTTCGATTGCTGGCGCGTAATGCATCAAGATAAAATGTTACTTTAGTGGGTACGTTGCATCAGCAAAGAATGTTACCGAGAAATCTTCCACAGTTGGGCAATTTTCTGGTCAATCTGACGCCGCAGTTCAGCAGGA
>JBLMZU010000110.1:0-7850 GCA_050258995.1 Bacteroidota bacterium | reverse complement strand
TGTCGCTCATCGATTCCGGACCTGGTGTCCTGGCACCCCTGATGGCCGGGGCGCTGCTGCCGCTGATCGGCCTGACCGGGATCCTGTCGCTGGATGTCGTGACTTTCATTCTGGCAGTAACTATCCTGCTCTTTGTCTTTATTCCCCAGCCGCCGCGCACGCAGGAGGGAAGCCAGTCACAGGGCACTATGTTCAGGGAAGCTGCGTTCGGCTTCCGATACATTTTTAGGCGCCCGAGTTTACTGGGATTGCAGCTGGTCTTTTTCTTTGGAAACCTATGCATGGGGATTGCGTACACCCTGCTGGCTCCGATGATCCTGCTTCGAACGGGTCATAACACGGTCAGCCTGGGAGTGGTCCAATCGGCCGGGGCGATCGGTGGCGTGGTGGGTGGGATTGGCATGTCCCTGTGGGGCGGGTTCAAGCGCAGGGTTCACGGTGTTTTGGCGGGCTGGATGATATCCAGCTTCTTTGCCTCCCTGATTGGCTTAAGCGTATGGCTTCCGGTATGGATCGGTGCCATGGCTCTTTCCTCGTTATTTAGCCCCCTGATCAACGGGTCCAACCAGGCGATCTGGCAGTCAAAAGTCTCGCCAGATATGCAGGGCCGGGTTTTTTCGGCGCGCACGCTGATCGCCTGGCTGCCCAATCCCATCTCGCCGTTAATCGCCGGGCTCCTGGCAGACTATGTGCTCGAACCGGCCATGAGCACCCCGGGCGGCCTGTCCTTATCCCTGGGAGGGCTGATCCCACCCGGACCCGGCGCGGGCATGGGGCTTCTGATCTTCCTCGGCAGCCTTGGCGGTTTTCTGGCCGGGCTGACGGGATACTTTGTCCCCTCGATTCGCATGGCGGAGGAGATCCTCCCGGATCACGATATCCTGCCGGGCGCCGAGTCGGCTTGAGCGCTGGTGAGTTTTCCGGCATAATTGATACGAAGTTAAAAGAAATATAACCCTGGAAGGATTGTCATCCAGAATTCGCTGTGTTATGCTGAGTTTCTTGCACAATGAGGCATACTGACTTTCCATTTTCCCGGCCCCATGGCATGAAGGGATTGTTCGTCATCTGGCTGGGTCAGTTTATTTCGGGGGTCGCCTCCAGTATTACTGCTGTTGCGCTGCCGATCTGGATATTTAATATCACGGGGAGCGGCATGGCAGTAGGACTGCTGGAGTTCTTTTTCTTCGGCTCCTATCTGCTTGTCATCCTTTTTGCGGGGGTCATCATCGATCGGTATAACCGCAAGATGATGATGCTCGTCTATGATTTCACAACGCTCGCGTCCCTGGCCATCCTGATGGCGCTTCAAAGCACAGGACATTTGCAGGTCTGGCAGTTGTATGTCGCTTCGGTCATCCAGGGTATCGGCTTCGCTTTTCAATCCCCTTCCTATTCGGCTGCCATCAGCATCATGGTGCCGCAAAATGAATATATCCGTGCCAATGGATTGATGTCCCTGCTGAACGATGGGCCTGATATTTTTGGCCCGCTGCTGGCCGGGAGCATGTATATGGTCTGGGGCCTGGAGGGTGTCCTGGCTGTTAACCTGCTTGCCCTTGTTTTCTCGATTGGGACACTGCTCTTTGTGGAGGTTCCGGCCACGCCGAAGACAGCCGAGGGACGACAGGCCCAGACCAAGTTCCTGAAGCAGGTTCTATACGGTATCAAATATATCTTTCGCCGGCCGGGGCTGCTTGGCCTGCAGCTTGTTTTTTCGATGGGAAATCTTTTTTCCGGCATCGCCCTGTCGATCGCGGCCATTTACCCGATGATCCTGCTGCGCTCCGGCGGCGATACGCAGGCGGTCGGGGTTGTCCAATCAGCGGGGGCGCTTTCCGCGGTAATAGCTGGCATTTTCCTGACGACCTGGGGCAGGGTCAAACGTCCTGTTCATGCGATTCTGCTGGGATGGATCCTCTCCAGCCTCTTTGGATTGATGTTACTGGGAGTCGGGCAGACGTTTATTATCTGGGTGATTGCCATGGTCATCAACTCGGCTTTTGAGCCCGTTGTGAATGTTTCCATGGATTCCTTTTTGCAAGCCAGGGTGCCACCCGATGTTCAGGGACGGGTTTTCTCGGCAAGTGATTTTGTCTCCCAGATGATGATACCGATCACCCCACTTCTCGCAGGACTATTCGGCGACCGGATCTTTGAACCGGCCATGCAGCCAGGAGGAGCGCTGGCTCCGACCTTTGGGTGGCTGGTAGGCGTGGGACCGGGTGCGGGTTTCGGACTGTTGATCTTCCTGTGCGGGATCGGAGGTACACTGGTCGGCTTGTCTGGTTACATGATGAGGGATATCCTGAACCTCGATATGCAGACCAAGGGCTACCTGCGCCGGACTCCCATCCGTGTGGTCCCGCCAGGTCAGCCCATCATGCTAACCAGTGAAGATTCTCTGCCGGAGAATCCGTCGTCGACACAAGGTCCACCTGGTACTTAAATGGAAACAATCCCAGGAGCAGGTGAGATGGAAAAATCCCAGCCGGATGGATGAGCCTCCGGTTGGGATTTTTGTACCTTTGTCTATTTATTCTGTAACAGGTCTTCCATCAACTCCATCGGCACAACTGCTGCACCAACAATGCCGGGACCGGTGTGCACGCCCAGCACCGGCGAGATGCGAGCGACCTCCAACTTAGCTATATTAAGTCTTGACTTCAGTTCCTCCGCCAGGATATCTGCTTTTTCCTCAAACCGGCCATGCAGCACGGTGACCCAAACGGGCGTGTTCGCATACCGGACATGGAGATGTTCCGTAATGGCGTTGATGGACTTTCCCAGCGTGCGCGCCGATGTGACTGTCGTGTACTTTCCATCCGAGTCGACCCGGATCACAGGCTTGAGGTTGAGCAGCGCTCCAGCCATGGCCTTAACGCGGCCAATGCGTCCGCCGCGTGCCAGATATTCAAGGGTGTCCAGTGTGTAAATGACCTCGGTCTTTTCGCGGATTTTCCCGAGCCTTTCCTGGATGGTCTGCAGGGCCCAGTTCGCTTTTGAAGCAAGCGCGGCTGCCATCACTTGAAAGCGCTCCCCGCCTGAGAGAGTCAGAGTATCCCAGTAACTGACATGGGTTTCTGCTTTTACCTGTTCGCCACCGTCCCGCGCCGAATTGATCGTGCCGCTCAAACCGGATGAAATATGGACGGACAGAATATTCTTTTCCTGCTCGGACAGCTTTCGATACAGGCTGGCAAAAATCCCGCTGGACGGCTGGGCTGTCGTGGGAATTGCCGGGCGCATGGCTTCCAGACGGTTATAGAATTCATCCGCTGAGATCTCGGCAGCATTTACCTCCCCTTCCGGGAATTGGATGAATAATGGAGCCTGGACGATATCCAGTTGCTCCAATTCTTCTGCAGAAAGGTCTGCAGCGCAATCGGTTACGATCTTCATTTTGGTCTCCTCACAAGGTTTGCCTCTTTACTTTCATTTGTTCGAATGGTCAGAAGGGGCTGTAATTAATTTCTGTTGTCCAAAAACCATCTCACTGAATCGCGAATGCTCTCGTAAAGCGGTCGCGGCCTGTACCCGAGCTCACGGGATGCCTTGGCATGGCTTATGTTCGAATTGCTTCTCAGGACCTCCAGGGAATAAGGCGTGAATCGTGGAGTAACTTTTGCATGGCTGTAATACATGGGAGTAAACATGGCGGCAAACTTCGCCAGATCGAAAGGCACCTTCATCTGGAAGAAATGCCTGCCGGTGATCTCGCGCACGGTTTCCAGCAGATAGCGGACGGAGATCCTTTGGCCCGAAAGGATGTAGCTCTCGCCTCTCCTGCCCGCCGCGGCGGCTGCGATCAGGCCATCTGTCACATCGCGTACATCCACGAAGTCATAGGCACCATCCACATAAAGTGTGGGCCTGGAAACGGCCGCCTCCCGGATCACGTCCCCCATAAGCGAGCCTCGATAATCATAAGGGCCGATCACGCCCGTGGGACAGGCAATGACCGCCTCCAGCCCCTGGCGAGCCGCCTTCTGGACTTCCAGGGTCGCCTCTGCCTTGGCCCGGTCGTATTCCCCGTATGGATTGCCGGGATCATAGGGAAGAGTCTCATCGATGACACCCTCCTCCACGCGCTTGATCGCATGAATGGAGCTTGTGTAAATGAACTTCCCTACTTTTACATCCTCCGCAACCTGTAAAATATTTTTTGTACCTTCCACATTGACCTGGCGAACCAGCTCGTTCGAACCCGGCATGATCGAAATGATGCCTGCAAGATGAAAGATCCCCTTTACCCGATGCATGGACCTGTACAGCGACTCCCTGTCGAGCACATCGCCTTCGACCGTTTCGATGTCCAGGCCTTCGATCGGTGCGCGGCATTCGTCCGGCAGCACCAGCGCCCGCACTTTTTCTCCCCGCTCGATCAGCTTTCGTACAAGGACATTTCCAATATGTCCCGTCGCCCCGGTTACCAGCCACATATCTGAAGCCCTCACTTGTTCAATAAACCAGTTACCAGCATGTCGGTGCTGTCGCGAGCCACTCTTTCCCAGTTCGCACCTTTGGGGTCGAGCAGACTTTGCAGCAGCAGCCCCATTGCTGTCGATAAGATCATACGCGAGGCAAGCGCGGCATTCACCTCCACGAACGAGCCCTCCTCTACGCCTTTTTGGATTAACGAAGTAAAGTACTTGTGATAACGCCGGTAGGGAGCGATGCTTGCCTCCCAGATCTTCTTATCCCGGCTGGCCTGCAGCCAGAACTCCAGGAACATCGGCAGATTCTCGCCTGCGGTCTCGAAAACGAAAGGGAAGGCCTGGGTTATCTGCATGAATGTTTCCGGAACGGTTTTATCCTTTGTTGCTTCAATGGCGTTGTCGACAAACTGCAGCCATCCATCCAACAGGGCCAGGAAAAGTGCCTGTTTGCTTTTGAAGTGATGGTAGAAGGCCCCTTTGCTGATACCCGCCTCTTCGCAAATTTCATCCACGCTGGCTTTGTTATAACCGCGTTTTGAAAACAGCTTGATTGCTGCTTCCATGATTTTGGTCCGTGTTTCTTCACTGCGTTGCTGCATGAATTATCCTTTAATATAAACCGACTGGTCGGTTTTTTTTTACTCCGGAATGATTGCACTGTCAAGAGATAGCAAGACATCTGCTTCTTTACCTGATGAGCGGGACAATCGATAGCCGGGTGGAAGGAGTGAGTATGAATCGTGCCTCTTTCCAAAGAGATAGTTGAAATTTCCTTTCATCTGCCGTATAACATTCATAAAGCAAACGGAGAAAACGATGACCAACGATCAACCCATCCGGGCCCTTATCCTTTCCGGGGGTGGAGGGCGAGGCGCTTTTCATGCAGGCGTCTACAAGTACTTGATGTGCGACAACAAAAGGGGTGTGCCTCTCTCCCATTCGGGACCCTGGAAGCCGGATATTGTCGTCGGTACCTCGATCGGGGCGGTGAACGGTGCGGCAATTGCCCAGGGAATGGCGGCAGATGAGCTGGTGGATGTCTGGCAAAGTCTCGAGGAGAAGGATATTCAAGGGATACCGCCTCGTATGCGCGGTGTGGCGAGCTGGATCGTACACCGGCTCTTCGGACAGCTGATGCAGACAGACCTGCCGCGCGTGGACCCGTCAATATCGACCTCTCCGATCCCCGAAAGTTACTGGCCGCCGCTGCCGTTTGGCTCGGCCTGGCTGGCAGACCGATTCGTTGGGCGCTGGATCAACCTGCTGGATACGGGTCCGCTCAAGGAAACGTTGGTCACCCGGTTTAAATTCGACCAGGAGGTACTGGCGACCAGTGAAACGGACCTGTTGATCGCCGCCACAAAGGTGCAAACCGGGGAGCGTATTCTGTTCAGCAACCGCAAGGTGATCGACCCCAAAAGTAAGCTTGCCCGGACGGATGTGATTCCCTGCATTACACGCGAGCGCATTCTGGCCTCCTGCTCGATCCCGCTTGTCTATCCATGGACGGAGGACCCGGAAACAAAGGATATCTATTGGGACGGTGCGCTGGTGGCGAACACACCGCTCGGCGCTGCACTGGACCTTATGCAAATGCGCGCGGACGTGGACACACCGGCTGAAGTTGTCATTGTCATGATGACGCCTTGGTGGGAAAGCGACACAACGGCCCCCCGGCGCACGCGCGGCGAGAAGCCTCAATCTTTTGGCGATGCGATGACCTGGATCCTGGATTGGATGCTGCTATCCTCCTTTCGTGAGAATCTAAAAATGATCGAGGCCTTCAATGACCTGGCGAAAGGCGAGCGCGATCAGGGACAGGAAGTTCACAACTACCGTATCGTCAAGCCGATCATCGTCGCTCCGGGTACCTTCAAGGATGCCCAAAGGGTCATCGACTATGATGGTGACGTCTCTGCTGGATTAATTTCGGAGGGCTATACGGCGGCCTGGCTGGCATTCGAAAAAGCTTTTCCAAAAAAGACCCGCCTGCCGGGCGATGCTCAATTTTGATCCGCGTGCAGCAAATGGACCCCAATGGGCTGGCTCCTCCTTAATTCCAACCGACGATGCTGCAGTCCTTGAATCTGCGATCCTGCCGCAAAGTACGTTGGGGTGCTGACCAGGATCTCCCCCGCGCCGGACAGGGAGGCAAGCCGCGCGCTGGTATTGACACTGTCCCCCTCCTTATACAGGTTTGAGCAGGCTGGCCGTAGAGTCCCCTGATACACTGATCACGATTGTTCGCCGTGGCTCGATACTTCAGTTATGTATTCCTTGCAGGTGAGCTCGTCTGCCTGGCATGGAGAGAATTGGATGGTAGCTGTGAATCAGGATCGATCTATTGGGTCAAATCTTCCAGTCGGTTGATGTAATCCTCGAGCACCTGGAAGGCGTCTTCAATGGGCTGCGTACTGATCATATCCACGCCGGCAATCTTGAAGACTTCCAGGGGCGGCTTGGAGGAGCCTGCTTTCAGGAAATCGATGTGATCCTGCGCCGCGTTGGGCGTGCCGTTGAGGATTCTCCTGGCGATTGCATTCGCGGCGGAAATGCCGATCGCATACTGGAAGGAGTAAAAGTCGATGTACAGATGCGTCGTGAACGTTCCCCAGGTAATGCCGACGCGCTCGCGGTCCAGGGCCATCTGTCCGCCATAGCCTTCGCTGAAGAGGTCGGCCATGAGCTCGATCATCGAATCGGCGGTGAGGGCCTGTCCGCGCTCGACGCGCTGATGGGTTTCCAGCTCGAAGCGGGCCAGGGTGGGCATGACGAAGAAGTAGCGGTGGAAATTGCCCATCGCCTCCTCGAGCAGGGCGATCTGGAAGGATTTACCCGGGCTGGCCTCAAGAAGATGCGCCCGGACCATTGCCTGGTGAAAATTGGAGGCCGTCTCTGCGACGATGGATGGATACAGATAGTAAAACATTGGCTGGGCCCGGCTGGCGTAATGTGCATGCATGGAATGGCCGAGCTCATGCGCCAGGGTGCTCATACTGCTGACACTCCCTGTATAGCTCATCATAATGAAGGGATACGTATCCTTCGGGACGCGCGTGGAGAAGGCCCCCTGTCTTTTGCCGGCATTGGGTGCCCAATCCACCCAGCGCTCCTCCAGGCAGCCTTTGCGCATGATACTGACGTACTCCTCGCCCATCGGCGCGAGACCCTCGCAGATCCAATCCACAGCCTGTTCGAAGGGAACTTTATGTTTCTTGGCTGTGAGCGGTGCCCAGACGTCATACGGATGCAGTGTCTTCACGCCAAGCGCTCTTCGGCGGATTTTCCAGTAGCGATGCCATATCGGGAGTTTCTTCCTGAAGATCTCCAAAAGGTTGTGGAACATCTCGACCGGGACATCGCCATTAAACAGGGTGGCCTCCAGCGAGGAGTTGAAATTCCGGGCCTTCA
>JBLMZU010000109.1:0-9146 GCA_050258995.1 Bacteroidota bacterium | reverse complement strand
GTTCGATCCTGCCGGCGGGGAAGGTCAGGGCGGCGCCGCCCCCCCGTAAATGGCTGGCGACATGCCGGACGGCTTGCATCCGTTTTCCTGCATCCTCACTGATGTAGATAAGATGCCGTGAAATGTTCGGGAGGGAAGTCAGGAATGGACGATCCAGGGCTATGATGCGCAGGTCGGCCCGGGGAATAGCGGCAAAGAGGCTGATGGTATCCGTCAGGCCTGGATGGTTGGACAGGAAAAGAACCGGGCCGCGGGCCGGTATGTTTTCCTGCCCGTGTAAGCACAGATCCTGGATGTAGTGCTTTTGCAGCGTTGCGCGAGATGCCTTGTGCAGTCCCCCCTCCCTGATCTGTTCGTCATATTCCACCATTTGCCGGGCAAACTTGTGCGCCGGTCTGAAAAAAAGACGCCGCAGGATCGCTGCCGGCAGGGGGGTATTCTCCCAACCAAAGGAAGAGACCAGGTCGTCAAGGTTGATCTGTGTGAGAACTTCAATGGGAGAGATCATGGATGCTCGCTGGTTGCCAAAAAGCGATAACGGAGTAGCCTGCTTCATCATGGTAGTTTATTCCAATAAAGTATTCATCACCCATTCATCGTTGCCTGGGCGATTCCAAGGCGATCTTTGCAAACGCCGCGCCTATTCCGGTTCCATCGAAAATTGAAGTGGATAGCCCGCAAACCCTGCCTCGGAATGTGCTTTGTTGATACGCTTTTCAGCTTCAGGCTTTGGGAGGGTCTGGACGTAGGAGATACCGGTAATATGGGCGGTCATCATGATATCCAGTGCCTTTTCGTTGGAGAGATAGAAAATGGTTTTCAGGATGTGCACCACAAAGTCCATGGGGGTGACGTGGTCGTTATGGATGAGGACCCGGTAGAGCGGTTCAAGCTCCGTTTCCTCCTCCGTCTCTTCGATGATCTGGATCTCGGGGGCGATCAGCAATTTCATTTAGGTATACGCTGTTTTTCTCGTGGTTGGATTTATCTCAGGTGTCACTAGACCAAATCATGCAACGCCTGGAATTCCTCCTGCGTCAGCTGGATGTCGGCGGCCTCGAAATTCTCCCGGATATGCTGCGGGTTGAACGACATCGGGATGGTGATGACCCTTGGCTGCGTCACCAGCCATGCCAGTGAAATCTGGAATGGCGTAGCCGAATGTGCCTCGGCAATGGCATTGATCATCTTATTGACCCGGATCATACGGAATTTTACCGGCGAATAGGCAGTGATCAAAATGTCGTTTTGCTGGCAGTATTTAATGACACCATTCTGGACATAGGACCGGTCCGGGATGCGGTAGGGGACCTGGTTCGTAAGGATTGGTGTTTCGGAATACTCCTGTGACTGTTTCAATTGTTTTAATTTGAAGTTGCTGACTCCCAGATGTCTTACCTTTCCCTCCCTTACGAGCTTGTTCAAGGCCCGGAAAGTCTCTCCGTAATTCGTCCCTGTGCCGGGCCAGTGGATCAGGTAGAGATCAAGATAATCCATCCCAAGATGACGGAGGCTGTTCTCACAGGCGCCAAGCACATTTTCATAGCTGAGATGCTCAGGCGACACTTTACTCGTAATAAACAAATCTTCGCGCCTGGTTCCGATCTCACGGATGGCCAGCCCAATCAGCTCCTCAGAATGCCCGGCCGCGTAGGCCTCAGCGGTGTCAAAGTGGGTGTAGCCAATTTCCAGGGCGGAGCGCAACGCGGTCAGGGACTTGGAGTTCAGAGTCGGGTCAGGGGAGGAATCGCCGCCGATGCGCCAGGCGCCGAATCCGATCTTGGGCAGGGACACCTTATGGACAGTTTCATACTTCATGTCAGATCTCCCGGAAATTTCACGATTTGTGGGCCACCCAGATCATGTCTGGACTGCGTTCGTCCAGCGGATTCTGGAGAAAATCCCCATACACAACGCGGTCGATGAAGCCGGCCCGGGCCAGCAAGTGTTCCATTTCGAAAGGGAACACGCAATGGAGTGCCATTGGCTGCCGTTCCCATGTCTGAAGAATGGAACCATCTTCACCCATCTCTTCCCATCTGGTGATGACTGTGGCTGTTTGCGTGCATTGTTCAAACGCCCAGGCATTTGATTTTCGCATCCGGCGATCTGTTTGTGGATGCCTGATTTCGCAGACCGGTTCAAATCTTCCACCCGGGTTGCGAAGCAGGTCGCCCAGCCATTCTACATCATCATGGTTAATGTGGAGGACAAGAGTCCCTCCCGATGTAAGATGGTGTCTGAATGTTTCCAGGGCTTTTATCTGATCCTGCGGTGTGCACATGAATTGGAATGAATGACCCGGGACGATGATGAGACCGAATGTCTCTTCGAGATCAAATGAGCGCATATCGCCTCGAACCCAGCGGACATTGGTCAGGTCGCTGCTTTTGATGCGCGCTACCTGCAGCATTTCCTCATCCAGGTCGACTCCAACGATGCTCACCCCCTCCTGCGCGAGACGGATTGTCACGCGTCCTGTTCCACAGGCAACTTCCAGAACCGCTTGTCCACTATCCAGCGCTTCGGAGACAAGCCGGCGATAAAAATCCAATTCCCCATCCCAATCGGGGACGGAGGCGTCATATAATTCCGCAAAGAGCTGTTTGGGAGTTTTCAAAGTTTCATTCCGTGGCAGGTTACGTTTCCCATTCTACGCTGCTTTGGCCGGATTCCGACTCAGACTCGGACAGCAATCTGTCAGCTGCCTCCATTTCGTTCTGCTCACCGATCAAACCAATCCGGTCGCCCGCCTGGAAAACGGTCATCGATTTGGGGTTGGCAATCAACTGGCCCTCTCGATTCAGTGCTACGATGGAGGCGCCGGTGCGGGCACGTAAATCTGCACTGGCAATCGTTTGCCCGATGAGAGGGTTTCCATCCGGGATGCGGAACCAGCGGATCTCGATGCTGTTCGCCGCGTCGACGAGGTCGTGCAACAGCCTGTGCTCCTCCTCCGTATTGATATGCAGGTCGTAATGATCGTGGCGGACGGCATCTGTATATCGAAAAATTTCCGCCAATGGAAACCCAAGCTGCAGCAGGGTGTGGCGGAGGATTTCCAACCCGCCTTCCAATTCTGGATGAATAACATCCTGGGCGCCGAGCCGGGCGAGATGTTTTGTCCCTTCCTCGCTGGATGCACGGGCGATGATCGGCAGTTTGGGAGCCAGGTCATGCGCTGCCGTCACGATCAGAGCGTTGGCATCCTCGTCCGGGCCGGTCACCACCAGGGCCCGGGCATGGGACAGGTCTGCATGGGTGAGCACCTCGGAGTTGGCAGCATCCCCATAGAGGGTTGGGATTCCTCTTTGGTTCAGTTCTTCACTGCGCTCTGAATCGGCCTCCACAACAAGATGGGATACTTCCAGTTCTCCCAACAGATCCACAATATGGTGACCGACACGTCCATACCCGATGATCACGACATGATCCCGAATGCCTTCCACGGGCAATGGCATGGGCGGTCCCTGCCGGTCCAGCAGTCTCCAGAGGCCCGGGGATTTTTTAAGCAAATTCTCTGTGGGGCGGATCGTGCGGAACATCAGGGGGTTGAGCGTGATGGACAGGATCGCGCCGGCCAGGATCAATGAATACTGGCTTTGGTCCAGCAATCCAAGCGCAATCCCTGCCTGTCCCAGGATAAAGGAAAATTCACCGATCTGGCTCAGGCTGGCTGCCACAACCAGCGTGGTGCGAGCCGGCCATGGAAAGATGAGTCCCATCAGTAGTGTAGTGAGTGGTTTCCCAAGTACGATCAGGGCTGTCAGGATCAGGATCGGGCCAATATTGCCTGCCAGATAACCCGGGTTGACCAGCATGCCGATCGAGACAAAAAACAATACGGCGAAGGCTTCTCGAAAAGGCACAATGTCCGCGCCGACCTGGTGACTGAGAGGCGACTCGCTAACCACCACGCCCGCCACGAATGCACCCAACGCCAGGGAGATGCCAAAGATCTCCGCCGCGCCCAGCGCGATCCCAAGTGCGATCGCCAGGACTGCCAGGATGAACAGCTCCCGTGAGCGTGTATGCGCAATCTTCATCAGTATCCACGGGATCAAGCGCGTCCCTGCAAAAAGTATGATGATCACGAACCCGGCTGCCTTCAACAGGGTGATGCCAAGCTGTCCCCAGTTGAATCCATTCGACGTGTTCACAAGCGTGGGCATCAGTACCAGGATCAGCACCGTGACCAGATCTTCCAGGACCAGCCATCCGACGGCGACCTGTCCATGCGATGTATTCAACAGACCATGGTCCATCAGGCCGCGCAGCAGGACGACTGTGCTGGCAATCGAGATCGCAAAACCCAGCACAATCCCGGCGCTGGGGGTCCAGCCCCATAAGCGACTGATGCCAAAGCCCAGCAGGGTTGCCATTATCATCTGGCCCAGTGCTCCCGGGATGGCAATCGCCCTTACCCGCCAAAGATCCTTTAGAGAAAAGTGAAGACCTACGCCGAACATCAAAAAGATCACACCCAGCTCGGCCAGCTGGCTGATGGTATCCACATCCCCTACAAATCCTGGTGTAAACGGTCCTATGACGATGCCTGCCAGTAAATATCCCACTATGGTTGGCAGACCAATTCTACGCGCCAGAACGCCGCCAATGAAAGCGGCCACTAACGCAACGGCAATATCAAGCAATAAGGTTACTTCATGCATCATCCCTCCGAACTTGTCGGCTATCTCCCGGTAATCAGTCTTCCTATTTTACACAAGAAAAGCCCGTCTCCAGCGAGACGGGCTTTTCTGTGAATCTTCTTATTTTGCCGGTTATTCGGCCAGTGAGCGAATATAGTCCAGATCCAGCTCCCCTCGTGCTCCCCAGCCCTTTTTACCCTCGGGAATCTCAGGGCGGAACTTTTCATACAGGCCATATGCCTTGCTTTCCAGTTGTTTGGGTGGATAGGCTTTTGCCAGTTGTTCCATGGCTGTGCGGCTCTCCTCGTAATCGTCCTTGAACTTTTGTTTCAGATAGGTTTCGACGCTCTCTGCATCAATGGGATCACCATCGATGGCGGCCCGCAAGCCCTTTGGCGTTTTGATCGTCGGAACACCCCGGCCTAGGATCTCGATGCTTTCCGTTTTGACAGGCTCCTTCTTCTTTCGTTCCTTTTGTTTTTCCTCTTCCGATTTCTCCTCGTAAATTCCCAGTTTCCGTCCCTTGGATTGGGCATTGAGACCGGCCACGGCTTTGCCCAGCGTTAAAGCCGTCTCTTCGTCGTAACCAAGCCGCTCTGCCACAACGGTTGCCCAAAGCGTCAGCACCGGCGCACGGTTGATCTTGATCTTTTTATTTGACATCAAATGCCTCCTGGATTGTAAGAAAGCGGATCCTGCTTTGATTCCTATAAACGAAATGATGTTGAAATCAGTATGGAAAATACTTACGCAATTTTAATTTCCTCTACACAACCCTGCCCGATTTCTGCACATATTCTGCACATTTGCCAAATATCATTTAAGAAAAACAATCAGGAGTATTGGGTATGCTCAAAAACAAGAAGATTCGAAATTGGTTGATCGCCCTTGTGGCGGTCATTCTTCTTATCCCGATCACAGCTCGTGCCTACTCTTCAACCCGTGCCAGTACGCCGCAACTCAATCCAAATGACAAGGTCGTTTCCATGAATGTGGCCGAGACGGTTGATACAACAGGTTCGTTGGAAGCCAAGCCATTTGCCGACCTGACCTGGAACACAAGCGGCGTCGTGGATAAAGTCAATGTAAAGGCCGGCGACCAGGTCAAAGCCGGCCAGGTGCTGGCCACGCTAAAAGCTTCCGGCCTGAATTCCAGTGTAATCATGGCCCAATCGGACCTGCTCACCGCGCAAAAAGCACTCGATGATGTTGTGAATTCCACCGATTCGAACCTGGCCCAGGCGGTCATCGATTTGAAAAATGCCCAGCAGGCATATGACAAGGCCGCCTACTACCTGGATTATCTGCAGAACTCCAGCAAGGTCCCTCAGACCGAAATCAGGAGAACGGAAGTGAAACAGAGGCGCGGCGGGTGGGAGCTGGTGATTAAGAGCAAGGAATTCAAAGGTCCCGCCTCGACCGATTGGCTTACCCAGGCGCAAAACGACGCGGCCTTAAAGAAGGCACAGCTTCAGGATGCCATCGATACCTATAACCGCTACAAGAGCGGACCGAATGGCCAGGATGTCGCCGCCGCCCAGGCCAAAGTGGATGCGGCCCAGGCGACCATCGACTCGATGAGCATCATTGCCCCCTTCGATGGCGATGTGCTGTTTGTGCAAAGCCGGCCGGACGACCTGGTGAATCAGGACACTCCGGCCCTGAATATGGCCAACCTGGACCATCTCTACATCGAGACCCAGGTGGACGAGTCGAAAATCGCCAACATCAAAGTGGGCGATCCCATCACGGCGACGCTGGACGCGGTGCCTGGACTCCAATTAACGGGCAAGGTCTCTGCGATCGACCAGCTCGGGCAGGTGGCTTCGAATTCGGTCCAGTACACCGTCCGGATGGACCTCGATCCGGTAGCGGGGAATGTGTTCATGCCTCTGGGCGCCACTGCCAATGCAACCATTCAGATCAAGCCTGCCACAGCACAGCTGACCGTGCCGATCACAGTCATTCAGAACGACAGCCAGGGTGAGTTCGTCATGGTGGTACAGCCCGGTGCTTCGCCCAAACGCGTCGACGTCGTGAGCAGCACGATCGTCGGCGATCGTGTTGTCGTGACGGGTAATCTGAAGGAAGGCGATGTTCTCACCACAGCCACCCCCCAAACCACGAATTTCCGTGGACCGAGAATATTTGGCGGCAGGGGAAATTAATCACAAAGATTTCATGAAACTTGTCGCTCATCCACATTTATATGAATTTTTTTAAACACATTGCCCTGGACAGGAAAGCATAAGGAAGGAGATTTTTGATATGGATAATAAAAATACCAGCAAAGGGAGAAAAGCTCTTTATTGGATCGCGGGTCTGCTCGTCGTCATATTGATCGCGGGCTTCGCTTATACCAGAGTGGGCCGCCCGCAGGCGCGCGTCTTCCGGTCGGGTGCCAACGCAAGCGCGCAGGCAACAAGATCGAAGGTGGTATCGCTGGATCTGACCCAAAATGTACAGGCTTCCGGTTCGCTGCAGGCCCAGCCCTCGGCCAGCCTGGCCTGGAATACGGGCGGGGTGGTGGAGACTGTCAATGTAAAGGCCGGCGATCAGGTCAAGGCCGGTGATGTCCTGATGAAGCTAAAGACCAGCAGTGTGGATGCCAGCATCATCTCCGCCCAATCTGACCTGTTTACCGCGCAGAAAGATCTTCAGGACACGATCAGCTCCTCGGATACCAGCCTGGCGCAGGCCGCGGTGGATTTGAAAACCGCCCAGGATGCCTATGACAAGGCCCAGATTTATCTGCATTATCTACAAAACAATGACAAGGTTCCGCAAACCAATGTCAATGCCTATACGGAAACAAAAAGCAATAGCTGGATGTATGTATACAAGACGAAGCTCTTCAAAGGTCCGGCTCCGCAGGAATGGATTACCACCGCGCAAAACGATCTTGCTTTGAAAAAAGCGAAACTCGCCGACGCGCAGCGCACTTATGATTACTACAAGAACGGATTGAATTCCCAGGAAGTGACCGCCGCCCAGGCCAAGGTGGATGCGGCCCAGGCCACTGTCGATTCGATGAGCATCATCGCCCCGTTCGCAGGCGAGGTGCTTTATACGAATAGCCAGCCCGGTGATGTGGTGACAACGGGCGCAGCGGCCATCGATATTGCCAACCTTGACCACCTGTATATTGATGCCCAGGTGGACGAATCGGATATTGCCAGCGTCCAGGTGGGCGCTCCGATCACTGCCACGCTGGATGCCGTGCCGGGACTGCAATTGACCGGCCAGGTCGTCTCCATTAATCCGGTCGGGCAGAACACTTCGGGCCTGGTGAAATATACAGTCCGGATCGCGATCGACAAGGTGGCCGGACAGGACTTCCTGCCTCTGGGTGCCACTGCCAATGTGACCATCCAGGTCACGCCTGCTAAGACAGCGCTTGGTGTGCCGACCGCCTTTGTGATGAAGGACAGCCAGGGAGAATATGTCCTTGTTGCCCAGCAGGGCAGTGCCCCCAAGCGGGTGGACGTGGTGACCGGCACGATCGTCGGCGACCATGTCGCCGTTACGGGTGACCTTAAAGTAGGTGACGTCCTGACGAACTTCCAAAAAAACAGTGGGACGCCGGGTGCAGCCTTTAGTGGAGGAAACTAATATGATCCAGACAGAGAACCTGACCAAGGTCTATCAAATGGGTGAGGATGAGGTCCGGGCATTGAACGGTGTCACGTTTAACATCGATAAGGGTGAGATGGTCGCCATCATGGGCCCTTCCGGCTCCGGGAAAAGTACCTTGATGGCCATCATTGGCTGCCTGGATGTGCCAAGCTCCGGGTCGTACAGCCTGGACGGTGTCTCTGTGGAACACATGCAGGACGCACGGCTGGCAGAAATCCGCGGCCGGAAGATCGGGTTTGTCTTTCAGCAGTTCAACCTTTTGGCCCGCACCAGCGCCCTGGAAAATGTCATGCTGCCTTTGACCTATGCAGGGTTTTCCGGGAAGGAGCGGCACGAACGCGCGGTAAAAGCCCTCGAGACGGTCGGCCTGGCAGACCGGATCCACCATACTCCGAGCGAGCTTTCCGGTGGACAGCAGCAGCGCGTGGCGATCGCGCGTGCCCTGGTCAACGAGCCTGCGATCCTGCTGGCCGATGAGCCGACCGGCGCACTGGACAGCAAAACCGGCGTGGAGATCATGGACCTGTTCCAGAACCTGCATCGCCAACAGGGACAGACGGTCATTATCGTCACCCATGATGCATACATCGCCCGGCATACGAACAGAATCCTCAAGCTGTCGGATGGCCATATTATTTCCGATGAGATCAATCACCACCCGATCGCGCCGGGCACACCTCGCACAGAGGAAGTCCTGTAGGAGGAGGTTTAACGATGTTGCTTTCAGAAAATTTCAAGATTGCCCTGCGCGCATTGCGTGCCAATAAGCTGCGCTCCATTCTCACGATGCTGGGGATCGTGATCGGCGTGGCCACGGTCGTGGCCCTGCTTTCCATCGGTAAAGGCGCGACGGCCAGCATT
>JBLMZU010000108.1:0-3324 GCA_050258995.1 Bacteroidota bacterium | reverse complement strand
CTGGACTGGAAGGTGGCACTCCTCTTTGGGAGCGCTGGCATGCTGGTCGCCTATTTATCGGCTGGTATTTCCAGGCATATTTCGCCCGAAATTTTACTGATTGCTTTTGCACTGCTCATGCTTGGCATAGGAGTTATGCTTCTACTTCGCCGCACTAAAGAAGAAGAAGAAGAGACATCCTATCGCTCAAAGCCATTACTGCTGGTCTTGGTAAGCGGTGCAGGCGTAGGACTGCTCACGGGCATCCTGGGTGTTGGCGGTGGTTTCCTGGTGGTACCTGCCCTGGTGGTGCTTTTGGGGCTGCCGATCCAGGTAGCGGTGGGAACTTCGCTTGTGGTCATCGCCATGAACAGCATGGCAGGATTCCTGGGTCACATTGGGAGTGGCTCATTCGATTGGATGGTCACACTGATCTTTACAGCCGCTGGTCTGATCGGCACATTCAGCGGCATGAAACTATCCAGCCGTTTATCTTCGTCAAAACTGCAGAAGGCGTTTGCGATCTTCGTGATCGCCCTGGCGTTCTTTCTGCTCTTTGATAATCTTTCAAAAATTCTTTAGATGTATAAGGAGAGATGGAAATGTTCACACAGCAATTTTTTGTCGAGGGCTTGGGGTGCGCGTCTTATATCGTGGGATGTGAGTCCAAAGGGATCGCAGCGGTGATCGATCCTGACCGCGAAGTTCAGAAATATTTGGATGTGGCAGCTGGGCGCGGCCTGAAAATCACCCATATCATCGAAACTCACCTGCATGCCGATCATGTGTCAGGCAATACCGACCTTGCGGCGCGCACCGGTGCGGACATCTATGTGCATGAGGCCAGTGCCGCGGAATATCCGCATAAAGCCTTGCAGCACAACGATGTGATCGAACTGGGAAACATCCGGATCCGAGCCCTGCATACTCCGGGTCATACACCGGAAAGCATCACCCTGCTTGTCAGCGATACCACCCGCGCCGAGGAGCCCTGGCTGGCGCTGACGGGGGATACGCTCTTTGTTGGTGATATCGGGCGCCCGGACCTGGTCGGCGTGGAGGCTGCGCGCGGCCTGGCCAACGACATGTACAACAGTCTTTTTGAAAAAATTCTACCGCTGAATGACAGCCTGTTGATCTACCCCGGTCATGGCGCCGGGTCATTGTGCGGCAAGTCGATCGGTGCGATGAAATCCTCCACCCTGGGTTTTGAACGCAAATACAATCTGTCCCTTGCGCCCCGCGGGCGCGATGAGTTTGTGGAGTTTGCCACCAGCGGGCTTCCGGAACAGCCGGGCAACCACAAACGCATCAAGGTCATGAACCGCAAGGGGCCCAGGCCGCTTGGCAATGTCGAGACACGTCCATTAACGATCCGAGAGGCGATCCCGCACTTCCAGCGCGGCGCTGGGTTACTGGACACCCGGTCAAAGGAAGAATATGTGAAAGCTCATATCCCTGGCTCGGTTCACCTCGAAGCGGACTCACAGCTGAGCAACCGCATCGGCTTCGTGTTCCCACCGTATGTGCCGGTGATCCTTCTTCTGGAGGATGCCTCCCAGTATGAGAAGGTGGTGTACAGCCTGGCGCGCGTGGGCTACGATAACGTGATTGGTTATCTGTCCGAAAGTCTGGATGCATGGCAGAAAATGGGGCTGCCTATTACTGCAGGTGATGTCAAGGATGTTGAGCCGGTTGAGCTGGATCGGATTATCAAGAGCTGCACCAATGGTGATTGTCCGGTCGTGGTGGATGTACGTGAGCCATGGGAATATCGGCAGGGACATGTTCCTGGTGCCATTCTGATCCCACTCGGCCAGCTTTCTTCCCGGGTAAACGAGCTGGATCCGGCAAGGCCAGTGGCTGTGATCTGTGCCAGCGGCAGTCGCAGCCAGTCTGCAGCAGCTCTCCTCGGTCAGCAAGGCTTCAAGACGATCTATAACGTCTCAGGTGGAACAGGAGCTTGGATGTACAGCGGGCTGGAGCTGGAATATAACTAGGAATCTAAAGGAGATCTACGATGGCAAAGGCAGCCCGCCGCAAGGCACAACAAAAAAAGAACAACTACCTTCTTGGGGGCATCATCGGCTTGGTCGTTCTGGGTCTGGGCGTGGTGTGGCTCATGTCCAGAAATACCCCATCTGCCGGCAGCATGCCGCTGGAGATTTCTGTCCAGGAAGCCGTGGCAAAACAAAAAGCTGGCGCCTTTATCTTGGATGTGCGCGAGCCGGACGAGTGGAACACAGTACATATTGCGGGTGCGACTCTGATTCCGCTAGGCGAGCTTGACTCACGCCTGAATGAGCTGCCCAAAGACAAGGAAATTGTCGTAGTCTGCCATTCCGGCAACCGGAGTGCAAAGGGACGTGATATTTTGCTCAATAATGGGTTTACCCAGGTAACCAGTATGGCAGGCGGGATGAATCAGTGGCAGGCGGCTGGGTACCCAACGGTAAGCGGGCCGTAACAAACATATCCATTCTTTGATCATAACTGGAATAACCAATATGATCGGGAAACCGCCAGGTCTTCTCTGCTTGGATATTCCTGGCTAAGTTTGACTTGCAATGCCATTGTTAACTGCGAAAAGGGGATTATCACAATGCTGTTTCACACGACTGGAGCACACAATTTAAGGTCACTTTTTCGAATCCATGCAAGCATCAGGGCAGGATCAATGCAGCCGGGACAGTCCTGTTGGAGTGTCTTAAAATGGTATTCCCAATTACTCCAACTGCCACTGCGCCAGATGCCAGTGATGTCCTTCCACCACCAGTGCACCGATATAACCAGGAGCCGGAGCCAGTGTGTGGAAGGACCAGCGCGTCAATTCCCGCGGATCGTCTTTTAGATCCAATAATTTGGCAGGCTTGTCGCAATCCATGGAAACGGAAAATCGATCCAGCGGGTAGGTCATTCCCTCGCCACGGGCCTTGAGATACGCTTCTTTGCGGGTCCATCCGCTAAAAAAGGAAGCGAGTCTCCTGTTGGATGGCAGCGCTTCCAGCTAGGCTCTCTCCGATGGAGAGAAATATTGGTTCGCAAGTTTTCCTGCATCCAGGTTGGAACGAAGAGTTTCAATGTCAATTCCCACTTCACGGTTTTGCGTTACAGCCAAAAGCGCCATGTCTCCTGAATGGGACAGGTTAAAACGAAGCTCTGTTTGTAGCAATCCGTTCGACAGGGACGGTTTCCCATTTGCGTGATATGTAAATTTTATTTTTTCTGGTGTCGAATTCAGGTACCGTCCAAGAATGACTCGGAGAGTTCCCCGTCCCACGATAAATCGGCGCCGTTCCTGTTCAAAACGAAAGCGATCCGCTCTCGCTTGTTCATCGCTGGAGA
>JBLMZU010000107.1:0-5789 GCA_050258995.1 Bacteroidota bacterium | reverse complement strand
GGCGCGCATCCAGAAGACTGCAAAGGGCATGTACAAGGCGATCAGCGGCAAAGGAATCGCGAGCCGAGTATTATAGATACCCATCGCCCGCTCCAGGTAGTAGATGGGGATGATAATCCCCGTGAACGGCAGCGTCAGCCCGAATACGAAAAGGAAGAGAAGCACGTTCGCACCACGAATCCGCAGGAGACCGATGGCAAACCCGGCCATTGTCGAGATAATCAGTGCAACCGGCACCACGGCCAACACAATGAAGGTGCTCGACATGATGAGCGCCGGCATCTGCGCAACCTTGAACGCCTCCACAAAGTTGCCCCACTGTGGATCCGCTGGCCACTCGAGTCCACCGGGCACGGTCCCCGATGGATGTAGGGCAGTCATGAAGATACTGATGAAGGGCAGGATCGTGAATGCCATTAGCGCCAAGAGCAGCGCCCGTCCCGCAAAGAGTTCACTCCGTCCCAGCTTCACTGTGCACTCTCCTCCCGGCTTAGGCGCTGGATCGGGAGTATGACCACGATGACCAGGATCATAAGGATGACGGCAAGAGCAGAAGCCAGTCCCACCGCCCGCTGGGTGAACGCAAGAATGTAAATCTGGAGCCCTGGGACCGCCGTCGAGTTGCCCGGCCCGCCGGCCGTCGAGACGTAGACGATATCGAATGCGGCCAACGCGGCGATCACCGTAACGGTGAGGCACACGCTGACCTCGTGACGGAGAAGTGGGACAGTGATCACGACAAACTCCGTGAACCAATTTGCGCCGTCGATCCTGGCTGACTCATAGAGGGCCGGATCGATCTTCGATATACCGGTTGACAGCAGGACAGTACAGAAGCCGAGCAGTACCCAGATCCCGATGATGCCAACGGCCGAGAGCGCCCAGTCAAAGTCGCCCAACCAGGCACGGGTAATCGAACCAAGACCAATGATCTTGAGGAATTGGTTGACCAGTCCCGAAAGAGAAAATAGCCAACCCCAAATGATGCCCGCAGCGACGAGTGCTATGACCTGGGGCAGGAATAGAACGGTCCGGGCGATTTCCCCAAACCGCCCGGCTGCTAGGCGGTGGATCACGCTCGCGACAACGAGTCCGAGTCCCACCGGAATGAAACTGAACCAAACAACAAGCCAGAATGCATTGGAGACTGTCCCGATCAGGTTGGGAACCTGGAAGACAGTCACATAGTTCTTCAACCCGACCCAGGTCATGGGACCCGTACCATTCCACTTGTAGAACGAATACACGATGGTCAAGAGGAAAGGCAAGAGCACGAAGACCGCGTACATGAGCAGCGCGGGTAGGACGAATAGCCAGCCAACAATGGTCTCCCGGCCGGCCCATTTATTGAGATGGGTCCGCCGGGAGACTGGGAGAGCCGCAGAACGATTATCGACTGTCATAACATCACACCTATCTGGCAGGCGCAGACATCACCCTGCGGCCCTCACCACTACTGTTGGGCGATTTCCCGTTCGTATTCCGCTTGAACGGCTTTGAGCAAACCGGCAGCGTCTTGTTGTCCGGCAACCATCTTCTGGAGTTCAGGCGTCCAGCCCTGAGCGAAGATCGAGCTCGTCGCGTTGGCGATGAAGTCCATCGCACCGCCATCTGCACCCATCACCGGTCCGGCAGCGAGCGTCTCGTTTGTGACCGAGCCCGCGGTGACGGAAGGCATGGTGGCGTCCGCTGGCCCGCCAGGGTTGGAGCCGCCAACGGCAACGTCGATCTCGCGAGCTTTGGGGTTCGTGGCGACCCAGTTAAGGAAGAATGCAGCGCAATCCGGGTGTTTCGCCTTGGCTGCGATGCCAAAGGTCAATGGGGCGGACATGGCTGCATAACCACCACCGGCCTTAGCAGGCGGCATCAAGAAGAACCCAACATTTCCGGGCAGGTCCTTGTCATACCCTGCGTTCTGCCAGTCACCGTTGAAGGTGAAGACTCCCTCGCCTTTGCCAAAGCGGGCGGCAGCATCAGTGTACTCAATGGCGTTGATATCAGCCGGGAAGTAGCCGTTCTTAATCCACTGCTCCAAATGCTGAGCAGCGACGAGGTTCTCTGGCGTATCAATCGTCGCGCCGGCCTTCTGGTAGATCCAGTCATTGATGGGACCGACCGGGCCATAGGCTGCCATGAGGTTTTGGAGCGGGAACGCAAGCCCCATCCCACTCTTGGCACTGCCCCATTCCATGATTGGCTGCAACCCTGCAGCCTTGGCTTTGGCGAGCAGGTCCTCGAACTCAGCAACCGTCTTGGGCGGCTCAGTCATGCCAATCTGCGCGGCCAGCTTTTTGTTATAGAAAACACCGGTCAGACTGTAGTTGAGGCCCATGGCATAGAGAGTGCCGGAGCCGCGCACGCCGTTGGCGTCAATGCGATTCTGGTTAAGCTGCGGTACTGGCCAGTCATTCCATCCGAAGGCAGTGGCGTAGGGGTCCAGGTTTAACAGTAACCCATCTTTGGCGAACGAGACCATCGTCGGTAGCCGGAGCAGATCTGGCGCATTGTCGCTCGCGAGTAAAAGCGGGGTCGAACTGATCAGGTTCGCAAACTGATCCTGGCTGATATCCCAGGTGACGTTTGGATATTGCTTGGTGAACTCTTCAGAAAGCTTGAAGGGCAGATCGAAGCCGGTCTCGAAGCTTGCCTTGAGCACCACAGGATCTGTCCCGCAGTTCGGACCGGCAGCTACAGGAGCTTCCGTCGGTGCCTGGGTAGCAATTTCCGTGGCGGGGGCTTCTGTGGCAGCGGGAGGCTGGGTGGCAGGAGCCTTCGTTGCGGCAGGAGCTGCAGGTGTTGCTGGGGTTCCACAGGCTGAGAGAAGCATGGATGTCAAAACCAGCAAGCTTACCAAGGACCATAACAGGGATTTCCTATTCATTTCTCTATCTCCTTATTTTACTTTGTGTACGGATGCGATACGGGGCCATGGTTTTTGTTTTCGGAATTTGCTCGACTAACTTAGACCTCCTCTGATTTGAAAACGAAGAGAAATTCTCTTCTCCGTGTTAGCGGTATGCTGAAAGCACTTTCATAAAGAGTATACATTTTTTTAATACCTCAGTCAATGTGCAGTTTCATTTGGTTTGGGGTTCGATTAACGTTGGGAACAGCTTAATCCATCTTGACGGTCTAGACGGTGCATCTATTTGCGAAGGAATCTTTCTACTATCAAGTTCGTCGCGCTCGCGGGCTTGCAGATCATGCCCTGCCCCATCCAGTATCGCAATCTCGTCTGGCATTCCTCCATGATCTGCGCAGACAACGAATCGATATTTATGCAGTATTGCGCTCTATCAATGTTAAAGGAAGTTTGATATGCCTTGGTGGTCTGGAAGGCGACTCGATCTGAGCGAGTAGTATTTCCACTGCCAACCTTCCTGACTCGTCCAGATGCTGGGAAATGGTTGTGAGATCTGCATATTCAGCCATATCCAGATCATCGAAACCAATCACAGCCAGTTGTTCTGGCACCTTGACGTCCAATTGACGCGCTGCTTTGAGTACCCCTAGTGCCTGGAAATCCGTCGCAGCGAAGATAGCTGTCGGCGGCTCAGGAAGATTCAAGAGTTCTTTGGCAACTTGTCGGGTTTGTTCCTGCGAATAAGGAGCAAGACGAATAAATATTTCGGGCAGGCTGATTCGGGCTTTTTTCAGAGCCTGCCGAAATCCACTTAAACGTAAGCTTACAGGGTGAATAGCATACTCGGGCAGATCTGTATCGCCCAAGAAAGCAATTCGACGATGACCTTTTCCCAGCAAATAGGTGGCTGCCATATGGCCCCCTTCCACATCATCAATCTCTACACAACTCAATTTAGGATGTGGATATTCAGTGAGAACGGCCGGTAAACCATGATCGATCAAGCGGCGTACCTGATCATCATCCACTGGCAAAGAAAGAATGATGAGTCCGTCCAGGCTGCCGGTTAACGGCAGACTGGACAGATACCCTTGTAAATGATCATCAGAATCGACTGTATAAATAACCAATTCATGATTTTCAGGAGTTAAAGTCTCGGCGATCCCTCGTAAGCGTTGTATAAAAGAGGGGGCGGTAAAGAAGGGACTGATCACACCGATACGCCTGGTACGTTGCATAGCACGGGCTCGAGCTTCCGCTTTGGGGACAAACCCCAATGCATCGATAGCCGTAAGTATTTTCTCGCGTGTTTCCGGATTGACTTTCTGTGGTGCGTTCAGAATGCGAGATACAGTTGTGATGCTCACCCCGGCATGTTTTGCGACATCATAGATCGTAGGCTTTTTTAGCCCTGGCATAGAAGTCCTCCAATGAAAGCAAGAACTGAAAGCACTTTCAGTCTAACACATCCGGGGAACATGCGTCAATGTTTGCGTAGTTGCTCATTTACCATTCGTACCAGTGTATGCGGCAATCCATTTACTAACAAGGATGATCTTGCCAAAGTCAGTGGAAGCGGAGTGAGAGTTAACTTACAGTTTAAGGCATCATTCAACAGCATGAGCAGGCGTGGTCTGAGTACAATTTTAAGCTGAGGTGGGAGGATATACTGTTTTCTGGCCAAAATTTGCACAGCCATAGATCCAATATCAAACCTCCACTGCGAATTCGCTACAGAAAATTTATCTTCTCATTTACCCTATCATCAACTTCGGCTTATACTGCAGCGCCTCCGCCAGATGCACCGATTGGATCTCATCACTCCCGCCAGATCCGCATTGCTACGCGCCAGTTTGAGAATACGATGGTCCTCCCGCGCCGACATCTTGACCTGTGTCATTGCTGCCCGCATCAGACGCTGCCCTTTCTCTCCAACTTTGGAGAAATGCCGGATCTCTCCAACGCGCATATCGACGTTACAGACAATGTCTGATGATTCGATATTCGAGAATCGTCTCGTTTAAATATCACGTGCCGTTTGAACACGAGCCCGAAACGAGGCACAGGTCTTCCCCTACTCGATCCCACTCAGTTTTTCGTAATCCACTCTGGGAACTACGATATGAATGTCAATTCTATCGACAATAGACCCAGAAATTCATTTCTGATACTTGGTAACGACAGCAGCCGCATACCCACAGGCTTTTTGTGAATTATTTAACCAGCCGCATGGACACGGATTCATCGCGGCCATGTGGTGCATGCCTACGCCTTATCATCCGAAGCAATACAGACTCGCGTCAAGCAGTGTAAAGAGTTTTTGCTAGACTCAGCACCCAATGATCCCAGATTTAAGCGACCAAAGCGCTCAACGAAACCTGCATAAGACTTTACCCCGCTACAACCAGCTTGCAGAAGTTCGAGTTCACCTTTAGGGCCGACAAATAATATACATGACCTGTCTCTCTTTAGAGTAACAGCATTAGGGTATTTCAAAATACCCACTAATGAAGTGACTAATCCAGAGAAGAACAAAACCATGAGGTCTACAGTTTTGCTTCTATTTCTTTTTGGTTCACACCAGATCTTATGGATCGCTTTATGGGCAAGCCGTGAGGTCTATGAACCTGGCAGGAACAACTGAACTGAAGGCTTCACTGATAAGAGCCCTGAGGTCCACAGTTTCAATTCCCATCATTGGTAGCTTATTTAAGACCACACGGCTAGCCTTTTGGGCTAACCGTGTGGTCTCCTGTCGGGGTGCCGAGATTTGAACTCGGGACCGGACGGATCCGTAGTCTCTTATATACCTTACACGGTGACAAATTGCGCTTTTTCAAAGAGTTGAAAGCGCAAGGTGAGCAACGAATCGAGATCAGCTTGGTGAGTGGTCATAGTTTTGTCCAGGCACTCTGAAATGGCAGCT
>JBLMZU010000106.1:0-3501 GCA_050258995.1 Bacteroidota bacterium | reverse complement strand
CTCAGAAGCAAACGCCAGATTTCCCACCAGCGCATCGCCCAGGTCCTGGAAAGGGAATTTCAGGATACGGTCGAAACCCAGCCGGAACTCGTGGCCTATCACTATACCGAGGCAGGCCTTATCGAACAGGCGGTTCCCTACTGGCTAAAAGCAGGCCGCAGAGCAATGGAACGATCGGCGAACGTGGAGGCAATTAACCATTTAACCAAAGGGATGGAGCTTCTGAAAAGATTGAGTGAAACTCTTGAGCGCCTAGAGCAGGAATTGGAATTCCTGACGGCTCTGGGCCCACCCTACCAGGCAATCAAAGGGTTTGGCGCTCCGGAAGTGAGGCAGACGTACAACCGGGCCCAGGAGATCATTCAAACGGTTGGCGAGTCGTCTCAATTATTTCCAGCCTTGTGGGGTGTATGGTATTTTCATGCCATACGACCTGAGGAGAAGAAAGCAGTCGAGTTGGCAGAGCAACTTGTAGCGTTGGCCCAGAATTTACTGGATCCAACGCTTCTTCTGGTAGCTTACCGGTCACTGGGATCATCATTATTTGCCTATGGAGAGCCGGCCCAAGCTTGGGAATGTTTGAAACAAGGTATTGCTCTCTATGATCCTCACCAGCACAATTCTCTGGCCTATGTCTATGGGCAGGACCTTGGAGTGGTTTGCCGATGCTGGTCATCTTTGTCATTACTTTTACTTGGCTTTCCAAATCAGGCACAGGAAATGGCACTTGAAGCCATACAGATGGGACGGGATTTGTCGCACCCCCACACGCTTGCATATGCATTGTCGAGTCAGGCGATGTTTTATCTCCTCCATCGTGACACGAAACAAGGCGTTGAGCTGGCGCAAGAAACCTTTAAACTCGCAAGCGAACAGGGATTTATGTTCTGGTACGCACATTCCAGTATGATGTTGGGTTTGTTCGCCGACTCCGCCCAGGTCGAAGATGGGATTATACAAACTCGTGGATTCATGGCTGGTCTGCAAGCAGCTGGAGCAGAATTACTCCTGCCTATGTACCTGGTGTGGATGGCCGAGATATTTGCGGGTCTTGGAAAAATTGAGGAAGGACTGGCGGTTGCGACGGAAGGGCTGGCTCTTGTAGAAAGCGGTGAGGAACACCCCTGGGAAGCTGATCTGTACCGGGTAAAAGGAGATCTATTGCTTTTGAAGGGTGCAGATGAATCTGAAGCAGAATCCTGCTTTCAACAAGCCATCAACATTGCCCGGAAGCAGGCAGCAAAACTATATGAATTACGAGCCACGATGAGCTTAAGCCGTCTAAGGCAAAAGCAAGGGAAAACTGAAGAAGCCTGTGCGATCCTGTCGGAAATTTATAACTGGTTCACCGAAGGGTTCGACACAACAGATTTGAAAGAGGCCAAGGCTCTTCTCGAATCGTTGTCATAAATTAAAAGTGGTATCATCACCCAATGACTACAGCCACCGCCCAAGCATTTGCTAATATCGCGTTCATTATATTTACATTGGCAACACTCGATTGAGCTAACGGCAAGGTTTTTCTTGGCAGCAAATTTTACTCGCTGATGTAGCCTGCCTTGCGTAATCGAACAGAGCGCCGGTGACAGGCGCTCTGTGACTGTAACCTTTTAAGGTATTCAGGGATTACCAACTATTGGTGCCATACTTTCCTATCCGGAAATATCCTGCATAGGATTGACACGGCCGCATCCCACTGTAAGAGCATAAATAATCGGATGTCTGATTGGGTACTATCTGAGTCGCGCCTAGTAAGACGCCGCTGGTGGTTTTCCAACTTACCGTATATCGGACCCGAAAGTAACCGCTGTACTGAACAGGAAGCCTAAATGTCACATCTGGCAACATGAGTGCATAGAAACCTCCGCTTACAAGCTGGCCAGACTGCTCCGTCCACACGACGGTTTGCCACACGTAGACACCATTTGAATTGAGCACATATTGTTCCAAAACGTATACGACCTTCACGACCTGCGTTCCTGTTGAAGCTGCGCTGCGATACACATTCAGTCCGCCGCCGCCAGCACTCCGCACAGTGAAGTAAGTTCCATTGGGCTGGGTGATGTCACCTAAATCGAGTTGCGTCATATCGACACGACCCCACGTGCCAGAAGGGCTACTGATCGTCCAGGCAGCAGCTTTGCCAGTAGGAAGTGAAGAAAACAGGACCGTGAGCATTAGCACAGCCAGCAGTGTTCTTTGAATCTTTGACGCCGTTTTTCGCGCTATATTCTTTGTATTCATTTTTCATCTCCTTTTTCAAACTAAATGAATTTGTGGTTCTTGCTAACTGTATTCATTGTAGGAGAACTGGAGCGCCGACACATCCGTTGAAGTACTTAACTCAACTACTTAATTTTGGAGACATCATTACTAAGCTACTGGGCACTTTTCTCAACACAGTCTCCAAAAAGCCTCTTTTTTGACCAGTTTTGTTATAATTTCCAGAAGAGGATCGACATATAACCAACTTAACGCATAATCTTCCACACCAGCTGACTCCTATCATCGGGCGGGAAAAGGAAATCGGGGATTTAATCGAACTGCTGAAGAACCCGGAGATTCGTCTCATCACTTTACACGGGTTTGGAGGGACCGGGAAAACGCGTCTGGCGTTGGAACTTGGGCGGCTAGCTATGGAAAACTTTGAGGATGGGGTATGGTTTGTATCCCTGGCTCCCCTTAATTCCGCGGATCATATACTTACAGCTACCGCCTCTGCCTTACAGTTTGACTTTGGCAGTTCCGTAGATCAAAAACAACAATTATTTAGTTATTTGGAAGAAAAAAACATTCTCCTGACCTTCGATAACATCGAGCATCTACTTCCCGAGGCATCACTTTTTTTGGAGGAACTTCTTCAAAACACCCACCATCTCCGCGTTCTGGTCACATCTCGTCAGCCCCTTAATACTTCTTGGGAATGGTCGTTTCTTTTGCGAGGACTCGATTATCAGGATGAATCATTAGAACAAGGAGAGACTGCAGCTTCAACAAGGTTGTTTTTACAACATTTACGTCGAGAGGGTCAAACCATTGGACGGGAGGATACCGCCTGTGCAGCACAAATCAGCCGCCTCGTGAATGGGCTTCCATTGGCGTTGATTTTGGCAGCGAGTTGGGGACGTGTGCTTGGGTGTGAGGAGATCGCAGGGGAAATCCGGAAAGGTATCGGTATTCTAAATACTCGGGGCCAAAGGTCTTCGGACAAGCATGGCAGTATGCAGGCCGTCTTCGATTATTCCTGGCGTCTTCTTTCCGACCATGAACGAGCGGTATTGCGGAAATTATCTATCTTTCGAGGCGGGTTTGACCGAGCCGCCGCAAACGCGGTTGCCGGAGCAGATTTGGCAACCCTGGCCACCCTGGTTGATCAGGCTTTTATCGAACGCGCCGAGCACAACCGCTATCAAATCCACGAACTGCTGCGCCAATATTTGCACGATCAACTCTTGCAAGCTCAGGAAGAGCAGTCAACGCGCGAGGCACATACAGACTATT